>PEQL01000002.1 GCA_002786175.1 Parachlamydia sp. | reverse complement strand
ATTATTGCACAAGTAGCTACTCTTTCAGTCAATGGCACAGATATCCGTTCAATGGGGTTATCTGATATTGACGATGAAGGGCGACTGATTTTTTTGACAAATCGAGGATCTCACAAGTGGGCTCAACTTTCGATTCATCCTGCTATCTCAATCCTGCTTCTAAATATCAAGCAGAATGTCCAAATCATTGTACGAGGTCAAGCTGAATTGCTAACACTTGAGTCTCACAGCAGTCTTCTTGAGCACTATTGGTTGTGTACTCCCAGACAAGCTCAATTCACTTTTCTAGACAAAAACCCAGAAGGAGAATTTATTCCTCTCAATGGTTCTTTAGAAATAGCGGCTCCTCCGGAAAATTTTGGAATGATTCGGGTACTAACAGCGAACTGGGAGATTTTAGTCATCGATTCAGACAATTATCATGTGAGCCCTCGTTTTCGATTCGAAAAAAATGGTAGCAATTGGCTCAAAACGCGTCTAAATGCGATTTAAAGCTAATTAAAATAGGCAAGAAAGTAGATCGCTTGCCGCGATAGGATAATATTTACGAAACGAGAGGTTAAAGCTCTTATTCCTTTTTCAAGATGCGGAATTTGTTGGCTTATCCGGAAGAAAACCTCCTGCTTGCATCCGCCACATGCGGGCATAATGCCCTTCTTTAGTCAACAATTCACTATGCGTGCCTTCTTCCACGACTTTTCCCTGATCAAAAACAAGGATTCGATCCATTTTGGCGAGCGTTGAGAGGCGATGCGCTATGACAATGGTTGTGCGGTTTTGCATGAGGCGTTCTAAATTCTCCTGAATGAATTTTTCTGTGATTGAATCGAGCGAGGAGGTGGCTTCATCAAGAATCAGGAGCGGGGAAGCGGCTAGCATGGCACGTGCAATCGCAATTCTTTGACGTTCTCCACCTGAAAGTTTTGTGCCGCGTTCGCCGACAACCGAGGCATATCCTTTAGGCGATTTTTGAATAAATTCATCACAATGAGCCATTTTAGCTGCCTGAATGACCTCTTCTTTCGTCGCTTGAATATTGCCATACTGGATATTTTCCTCCATCGTGCGATGAAAAAGAAGCGGATCTTGGGGGATCAAAGCCACCTGTTTGCGTAAGGAATCGAGGGTAATATGTGCGATATCCTGTCCATCGATGAGGATTCTCCCTTCTGTAAGAGGGTAGAATCTCAGGATTAAATTGACAAAGGTGGATTTTCCCGCTCCAGAATAGCCTACCAGACCGACTTTTTCGCCCCCTTTAATATGCACATTCTTATTCTCGAATAACTTTTTCGAGCCATAATGGAAAGTGACATTTTCAAAAACGATCTCTCCCTCTTTTACGACAAGGGGCTGTGCAAGAGGCTGATCGATGACATCTTGCGGGTCTAGCATGACCGAAAGGGCTTGGGAGGCAATTCCAAAGGATTTAAAAAATTGAGGCATCATATCCCCGGAAACCCATAAGATCATGACGACATTAAAAGTTGTGTTAAAGACCTGAATGACTTCTCCGGTGGAAATTTTGTTTTGAGTCCAGTAGAGAATCAGAAAAGCATTCAAAGTGATGATTCCAACAAGAAATAAAAACGAAAAACACAAAAGCATCAGCGCCACATAATATTGTGCACGATAGTTTTTCTCTTGTTCTATTTTTTGCGAGGCGGCGATACGTTGCTTTTCAAAGGGAAAACGAGCGAAGAGATTGACTGCAAAATTATTTGTGAAACTATCGACAATTTTTCCCGCAAGTGTACTGCGCACTTCGCCATGATCGTTGGAGTAATGCACACATTTTGAAGTAAAGAAAATGCCGATGCTAATATGGGTCAAAATCCAAAGCGCTAAAATGGTTGCGAAAAGTGCATTGACTTGTGAAAAGAACAATAGCACCAGCAGGGACGAAGCAAGAGCTGCAACAAAGACCATGAGATTTTGCAGCATTGAAGTCACTTGGGTTGTCATATCGCTGATTTTATTTGATAAACTTCCCGCAAAGTGTTTGTTAAAGTATCTAGGGGAGTGGTGTTGAATATGATCAAACATGGCCATGCGAATATCGGCTTCTAACTTAGGAAAAAAGCGGGCTCGTAAAAAATCACGTGCCCGAAAGCAAAACTCGACTGAAACCCAGAGGCAAATTGCGGCACCAAAAAGCCATTTCAGCGCCATCCAAGCTGATGTGCGATTCCCGTCATACTGTGTCAAGGTATCTATGATTAAACGCAGAAGGTAGGGCCATACTGTGGAATCGATCGCCCAGGTAAGGGAGAAGAGATAGATAAAGAAAAAGCTCCACGGTTGCAACCGCACAAATTTCCAAATAAAGGAAATGAGATTTTTAGAAGGAATTGCTGCATTTTTCATTTTTTTGGCACCACTTGTGCTTGAGTAAAGGGATGGCGGATCGTAGGAAGGCTTTTGAAGACGGCATCCGTAGGTTTATTATAGGCAAAATTAATTTTTGCTCAAATGATGATTTTGAAAGGAATCTCTCTCGCAGAAGAAGCAGCGAGAGCTAGCCATTCTTCAGTCGTCAGCGGTTCTTGAACAGTTAGGGAAGAGCTTTTATCAGGGAATAGTTTATCAGACCATGCCCTAAAGAAGTAAAAAGCATAGGAGGTTTGATGGCATGTTGCCAATTTGCTTTTTATAAGTTCTTGAGCGTGCTTTTGAACGCTTTCAATTTGAATGCCAGATTCAGACTTCGCGAATAATTCTTCTAGAATTTCTTGATAGACAGGTTTTCGATAAAATAACACATGTGTTCCATATTCTTCTAAAAGAAGATTCAGGGGATGCTCAAACACTTCTCCACTCCCCCATTTTGAAATCACTTTGCCATTGTGGTTCAAAATTCCATAATGTTCGGCATGTTGATTTTCGAGATAGACTACGAGGTCTCCAGGCAGGGCCTTATCGACAGCTATATATCCCCATTCTTTTAGGATCGATAAATGGCAAGCGCAAGCCCCTAATTCAGAAAGAGGATTAAGATACGACCGTTCTTCCCCAAGTTGGAGGAAAGCGTAGTCCGAGCACACAATTCCTGTAACTTTTTTAAGTAAAGTTAATGGGGGAGAAATAAATGAGGAATGCTGACATTGAAAGGGGGAGGCAGAAGCGGTGATCCCTTTTGAATCAAAAAATTTTAGGGACCATTTACGAATCAAAGCCGTTAGTTCCTCAACTCTTTCTTCGTAGGGGCAAGTGGTAAACTCTATACGGGTCACGACATAGTCAGTTAAATCCGCATAAGTTTCTTTATTCAAGGGCGTCGCAAGAATTGAGACTAGGTTTGCAAAGGACTTTTTAAATTCATTCAAGTTGAGATTTTTCTGAGTTAACGTGGGGTGGTAATAACGAAGAGGTTCTGGTTTATAAAATTGTGAAATTAAAGTGCGCTCAGGGGATAGCTCTAGAGGTTTTAGCAAAGCTTCAGCTGGTTTTGAATACTCAACGTGCAACATACTTATCCTTTTAATCATTTTTCTTGTGATTATACTAATAATTCCCATAAATTATACACTATCAATACATTAAAAAAAAGTTATTAAGGTAAAGGTGAGGAAATATGCATCAAAGCGATGAATCTTTGATCGAAAAAATTCGAGAGCTTCTCCATATTTTAAACCGTTTGCTGGGACCAAACGGGTGCCCCTGGGATCGCGAACAAACACTCCAAAGCTTAAGAACGACTCTTTTAGAAGAAGCCGCTGAATGGGTGGAGGCGGTGGACTTAGATGATTCTAAGCATATGGAAGAAGAATTGGGAGATTTATTTTTAAATCTGTTCTTCATTGCAAAGTTAGCAGAAAAAGAGAAACGCTTTAAAATGGAAGAGCCCGTTATTCACCTGATTGCTAAACTCATCCGTCGGCATCCCCATGTGTTTAGTTCCAAAAAATTGGAAAATGCTGAAGAAGTCCTGGTGCAGTGGGAGGCTATTAAGAAAGAAGAAAAGCAAGAAAGGAAAAGTGCTCTGGATGGGATTTCTAAAGCCTTACCCGCTCTCACGCGAGCTTCAAAAATTGGCAAAAAAATTAAAAAAAGTGCTTTTACGCTTGAGGGATTAACGCAGGAAAGGTGGCTCTGCGACGATGAAGAATCGATAGGAAAAACTCTTTTTTCACTGGCTTTACATGCTCAAGAAAAAAAAGTTGATCCTGAGATGGCTCTTAGAAAAGTATTAGCTTTGACTGAATATCAATTTAGGGCTCAGGAGGAGATTGTGGAATGAAGGAATTTGTGAGCTCAGTTTACATTTTAGAAAATCAAAAAGTGCTTCTCATTTTTCATAATAAACTAAAAAAATGGCTGCCTCCAGGTGGGCATTTAGAAGCTAATGAAACTCCTTCTGAAGCCGTGAAGCGGGAAGCCTTTGAGGAAACAGGATTGGAAATTGGGTTATTTTTACAGGAAAATGTCTGGGTGCAAAAATGGAATGCTGCAAGTTTGGCGCGTCCTTATCTTTGTTTGCTTGAAGATGTTCCTCCCTTCAAAGACCAGCCTGCTCATCAGCATATCGATTTTGTTTATCTAGGTTTTCCCCTGAAAGGTGATATCAAAGAAAACCCTGAAGAATCGCAAGGACTGCGTTGGTTTACGCTTGATGAAATCGAGGCTCTCGAACGAGATGAAGATGTTTTTGCGGAAACACAGGAGATTTTGCGTAAAATTTTAGCTGAAGATCTTTCCTCATTCAAAAAATCTCCAGCGGACGAAAGTTTAGTGCCTTAAAAAGGGGGCTTGCCCCCTTTAGAATTTAAACATTAGTGTTGTTATGTTTGGCCTTTTTAGCAGCTATTCGTTTTGTTGTAAGGTCGATATAGGTATCAAGCTTTTTTTGGGAACCCCCGTTCTCTTTAGTCTTTTTAAAATACTCTAAGGCAGATTTTAGTTTGCCATTATGCAAATAGATTTTCGCTATTTGATAGGCGGCAAGTCCCGGAAATTTGGTAAAGGCTAATTCAAAGCTAGGGAGTAGATCTAGCGAATACTGTTCTTTCTTGGGTTTAGTTTTCTTTTGATTAATTAAGATAATGCCGTAATTATAAGCACAATCTTCATCTCCAATGTCCTTGCCCTTGGCATAGGCTTCAATTGCCTTCTGGATTTTAGCTTCATTTTCGTAAATACGTCCAAGATTGCCATAGGCATCCCCATTTGCAGCTTGCTTAAAATGCTTTTTTGCTTCGGTCAAATTACTTTCGATTTCATAGACCACACCTAGATCATTGTGCGCGCGCGCTAAATAGGCATTGTTTGTTTTGAAATTAATAGCCTTTAAGTAAAAGGTGATAGCAGCTTGGTTATTTCCCATTCGATGGAGAGCCTCTCCGGCAAAATAGCACGCTTGCGGACCTTTAATCTGTTTAAAATACTCTAAGGCACTTTCATCATTTCCTTTTTCATGATGATAAAATGCACAGATAGTCGCGGCTTCTCTCAAATGGTTCGTACCAAGCTCACTCTTCCTTGCAATGGCGATGTATTTCTCTAAGCATTTAATCGATAAGTCAGGAAGCTCTACTTTTTTGAGTTCCTTACCTAAAGAGAACAATAAGTCTAGTTCTATGGTAGTTTGTGGCTCCTTTGCAAGAAATCGCTTACAATGTCTACCGATTAATTGCGGATTCCAATCAACCATTGCTTCGAGAACTTTATTATAGTCCTCAGTCATCGGGCTTTGACTTTCGCGGGTTTGCTTTAGGCTTGCAGATCTATTGTAATAAGTGGCAGGCTTTTTTTGATTGGTCGTCGGTTTCCTAGCCCTTTTTCTCGCTGGCTGTTTCACCTGTTGTGCAGTTTTTCTGGTTTCTTTTCTTTTTCTTTTTCCATTTGATTTAGAAATGTGGTCATCCCCTTTTTCAGAGGGCGCAGAAGAACTGTCCTTTGCAGAAAAGTCTTCTTCAATTTCGGAGGGTGATGCGTTGTCGCTTGGGGGTGAATCAAAGTTTGATTTTTGCAATGTCGAAGTCGTAGTAGTAGTCGTAGTAGTAGTAGTTGTTGTTGTCTCAGTGGGAGCTAATTGATTTTGTACGATGGTGTCACGAGCTTCCTCAAATTCATCCAACCATGAGTTATCCCTTAGTTCAACCTCTTTTTGCTCAAGATTTGAGGGAATGGGAGTTGATAAAGTCCCTGGACGGAAGAGCTGCGGGCTCTGATAATGTTCTTGAATATGATCTGAAAGTTGAGGAGCTTTAGTATATGAAGGAAGGTAGGATGAAATTTGAGGAAGCCCTTCATGACGGATTTGAGGTGGCGGGGGGGTATGGGTGAATCTTTGTTGCTGAATAGAAATCGTCGGTATTCTAGTTGCTACTGGCAGACGAGAGGGCAATAAAAATTTAGGCAAAGATTCGGCCTTTGGATTGGAGAACATACTTTGAAATGAAGGGAGGCGAGGCGTATTTCGTTGTTCAGTCGCAGAAAAAACTTCTTGGCTTGGAGATTCGGCTGGAAAAGATGGAGGTGTCGGTTGTTGGACTGGATCGCTTCGAGTGTTCTGTTGTTCAATGAAAGAAGCTTGGGAAGGCCCTGGAAAAGTTGGCTGAGGAGGTTGTGGTACGCTTTGATTAGAAGCTGAAAGTAGACATTTGTGTTGAAGCTTTCCCCCTGCTTGAGGTTTTTTTGGAAAAAATAAGAGTAAGTTTGCTTCTGCCGGATTTTTAGCTAAAAATTTCTTAAAGGTTTCGATGCTTATTGTTAGTAAGGTTCCGTTCTCATGATAATGGAATTTTGTGCCTTGTTCAGAATCCTTATTATAAGGAGTCGTGGGTGTAATCTCCATCGGGACCGGTGCATCAATTTCCTCATCTAAATCGATCGCATCGTTGTTATCCCTGCCCTCTTTTTTTACAGTACATAACTGTTGATAAGTATGCTGACTCGGACCTATAAACATTTTAGGTTCTTTAGGGAAAAATAGCTGTAGGCTTTCTTGTTTAACAAGCCCTATAAACTTTTGTCTATTTATTTTTAAGACTGTGCCATTTTCAAAATAATAAAATTTTGAGGCAAAATCAGGGTTTTTATTTATAAACTGCGCATCATCTAAATTGCTTATATTATTATTTACCATCTTAGATCCTTCTGTAAAAAAAACAATTAAAAGTATTGGTAGATCTAAAATTAAAATCAAGCAATCAATGATAAGAATAGATGAATAGGCTGTTAATTTATTTTAATTTATATGCAATGGAGAAAAAATCGATATATCGAAATTTTGAATGTTTTTTGAAAATGACCTGAAAGGGATCAAAAGATGCTGAAAATCTGAAATCCATTGAAAAAATTCAATAGTCACTGATTCTTCTTGATGATAACTTGCTATTAAGCCATACTTTTGCTTTACTATCACTTAACCGGGGACCTCATAGAATAGAACAATCCGAACCAGGTCAGGACAGGAATGTAGCAGCCTTAAGGATAACGTTTTATGCTTTGAGATAATCTCCGGCCTTTTTTTTCAAGTTTCCGGGCTTTTTTTAACTAAGCTTTTGAATCTTCTGTGACTCTCTGTAGTTCGATCAAATGGATCTGGATGCTTATCACCTCTAAGGCAATTCTAAAAATCCAATTTAAGCATTTGCTTTGAAGATTTTCTTTCACATGTCCATCAAGATAGCCTGCATGCAGTTCCATGTAAAATCTTAGATTTTATTGATTTAGAAAGTATTGAAAAAAGTGCGGTGAATTCTTTAACAATTTTTCTTATTCCCAGACTTGTCGTTTCTGCTTGCGGTAAATGGGTTGTTCACTCGGCGGAATTTTGTCCAGCATAGGTCTTTGAGTTCCGATAAAAATCACATGGCTAATCCCTGCATCGCCCCAGACAAAACGGCAGATTTTTTCTAGGTAAAGCAGCAAGGTTTGATTCTGCGTGATAAGAGTTTGCACAGGCGAAAGAATCCATTCAGGGATTTTCCAGAGCGAGGCTAGCCAGGGCGTGCTGTTCCATTCAAACCATTTGCGGAAGAGGCCAGAGCGTTTCCCAAGTTCTTTTTGACGGTACTCAGGATCTTTAAGGGCCTTGGTATAGCGATTTGGAATTTCAATAAAGTCTTTGAGCATAATGGTTAGGCGGTGGTGG
Source organism: Parachlamydia sp. (assembly GCA_002786175.1). GTDB lineage: Bacteria > Chlamydiota > Chlamydiia > Chlamydiales > Parachlamydiaceae > Parachlamydia. Next base: position 228,295 of record PEQL01000002.1, on the reverse strand, counting down.
CTGAAAACGACTTTATGGATTTTAAATTCAGTTTCAGCCAATCCTACAAAGCGTTGTGTAGCATCTTCAGAATAAACATCCACTGGAGTTGAACAAATGACATAGCCATGATTTTGCACTAAACGTGCTAATTCAGAGAGTAATAGGCGGTAATGATTGGCAGGTAAATACGCGATCACCTCTGTGCAAACTACCAGGGGATAAGACTTCTCTTGCAGACTTGTGAAGGGGAGAAAATCTTGAATGGGGGTAATTTTTGCCAGTTTTTTATTTTTCAAATGCTGCAGAGCGATAGTGGAGATATCAACCGCTTGTACAATGATTCCTTTCTGCGCCATTCTCTCTGAAAAAACACCAGCCCCGCAACCAAGATCTAAGGCTAACGGCGGCAAAGGATGAAAAAACTCTTCGATCAAATTCCAAGTGCGTGCCAACCTTTCCCTTTCCATCGAATTGCGCAGGGGATTGAATTGTTCAGGATTTTGCTCCCACATTTTATCAAATTGAGCTTGGGTGTGAGATTTTTGTTGAGCTAAAGTGTTTACGGTTGTTGGAGTGCTGGGAGCCATCTGTAATGAATGCTGAGACATAAATTCACAATCCTTAATATTCTATAAGCAGTTGTTTGACACTTAAATTAGGGGGTGTAGACTGAATCGAGCGATTTATAAAAAGACGAAACCAAATTTCTAAGACAAGAATTGACCAAAGGTATTTAAAAGCATAGGGGCTAGTTTGTAATTGTTCGATTTGGCGCTGTAACCAGCGATTAGAGATCAGGCCTGTTTCCACTAAGGTTCCTCGTTTGAGTAAAAGAAAAATATCTCGCATTTCTGGATCAATCAGCCAGTTCCTTAAAAAAGTTTTACGTGTTTTTTTAGGGCGCTGCACAAAAGAAGTGGAAAACACTGGTTTAATGACTGCTTTTAGAAAAGACGCCGTTTCATTTTCGGCTAGGCTTTCCGGCTCAACTAAGGAAGCCACATATTCCATCAAATGCTGGTCTAGAAAAGGCGTAAGCCATTTGAGGTTGTGAGCTGCCATTAGTCTTTCATATTGGAGGATAAAGCAATCTGGCAAGCGCGTTTTAATGTCAAAATAAAGGAAAGAGGAAACTGTAGATTTGATTCTGCTAAGGTGGTGGAATTTATGTAGAAAAACCTCTGGATCAAATAATTCAGCTAATCTCGGCGCCGCTTTTGCCAGTTCACTCTCGCTAAACAGAGCGTTCTGTCTTAAATAATCAAACTGCCAGGGATTGGTGCGAGATTGCCGCAATAAGGAGAAGGCACCTTTTTTATATACTACGTTTAAAAGAGGGATAAGCAGGGCACGCAGGAATTGCATTGAAAATTGAGTTACCGCCGCGAATGTGGAAAACCCTTGCTCTTGCGTGGTATAGCGATTATGGCCGGCAAATAATTCATCACTGCCCATTCCCGAGAAAACGGTATGGGTTTTGGTCGCCGCGAGTTTTGCCAAGTGCCAAGTGGCGACAATATTTGGATCGGCAAGCGGCTCGTCAAGATACCAGATAATCTTAACTAGATCGGTGAGAAAATCGGTCGGTTTTATTTCTTCACAATAGTGTAAAAGATCGAGTTTTTTTGCGACCTCACTTGCAGCTTGCATATCGGCATCATTTTCACCTGCAAAGCTCACTGAAAATGCCGAAAATTTGCAGTCATTTAAAACCTTGTGCATATAATAGGCAACACTAGCGGAACCTAGTCCACCTGAGAGAAAACAGCCGACAGGACGATTTTCCGGGAGGCGGGCCTTCACACTTTCTAACATTAGATGGTTGAGTTGATTAATAATCGGATTTTTTTGATCGCTTACGGTTTTTTGAAAATAAGAACTATAAGACCAATAAGGTTCGATTGACTTACTTCCGTTGAAGTTAAATTGCAAATAATGACCTGGAAGTAATTTGTTGACCGAACGAATAGGAGTCATATCTTGTGGAATATAGCCGAAGAATAGATAGGAGGCTAATGCATCTAAGGCAGCAGCTGCCGGAACAATTCCGGTCGCTAAGATTGCCTTCAACTGACTCGAAAAAATGAAATGATGATTGTCATGGAACCAATAAAGAGGCTTTTTTCCAATTCGATCTCGTGCTAATATTATTCTGCCTTTTTCCTGATCAAGAAAGGCCAGGGCAAAATCCCCATCTAAGTGTTTTAAGAACTCGATGCCCCATTGACAATAGGCAGCTAAAACTAGATCATGCGGAGCCGTTTTCACGAGGGGAAAGCCACTACGAAGAAGTTCTCTATGGAGATTTTTAGGATTGTAGATCACTCCATCGAAAGAGAGAGTAATGGTTTTTTTTTCATTAGAGCAGAGTTTGCTCCCGACATTTCCTAGCTCAATGTGCTTAAAGGAATACGAATCGGAAAGCGCACTTCCCCGATCTTTCAAAGTTTCTAGGAGTGGAACAATTAGATGATTAATTTGAAATACATCCGGATATACAACTCCAGCAATTCCTTCCATAGCAAATGGCCTATCACTTTTAGCTAAATTAATAAGAATTTGTTAAAATACACTTATAGGAGGATTTTCTTATTTTGTCTTGCATAAACCATCGACTTGGCATCATTTAAGCAAGATCCATTAAAAGGAAGGATTCATGTTTCCGATCAGAATTGAACGAAAAAATGCGCAAATTGGGTATCTTCCCACGTCAAATGAACATAAAATCCATGTTTACCGCAATCGTTTTATGCGTCTTATCATTTGGCTATTCGGTGGGGGAACTCTCAAAGTTGAGGTCAAGAAGGGAAGTCCCGTTTATTTGAGCAAAAAAGATGTGGTTTTATGGGTCAAATCCAAAAATCCCACTGCTGGTCTCAGCAAGCATCCTAAGAATCAGATACTCATTCGTTTAGTAGAGGATATTTGCCAAACCCAGCTCGGCCAATTTCCCAGTAATATACTAGAAGGAGAGGTTTCCTCTCAGTCTAATCGGCGCAAAACATATAATAAAGAAGGAAATCTAGTTGTTTCCTCTAAAGCTAACTCTTATTTAATTTTAGACGGATTAGATGAACGCTTTGCTTTAAATCTTTATAATCAGACGAATGCACCTATCGACTGCATTAAAGTTTCTATTAAGGGAGGAACTTTTTTTATTGAGGCGGCTGAAATCGCGAATCGTTTACACCTTAAAAAAAATCAAGTATTAGATTATGCCAAAAAGGGGAATTTATCAGACCTTATTAAAGCAAAAAAAGAAAAGCTCGCCGTTTTAAATCAGATTATTGATGATTATACCGAGAAATTTGAAAAGAATACCCAGTTGAAAAAGACGGCCATTACACCCAAACTGCTCATGAAAGTGATTCGCACTGCAGGGAAAAATTCTCTATTTGACTCTTCGCAAATAGGCTTTATAGTGGATAATCCTTCCCTGAAAGAAAAAATGATCGTGACGCGAGATGATTTGGGTAAGCTCCATCTTGCCTCTTTTGCTGAACTGCATTTGATTGATAAAGGGACTTTTGGTGCAGTCTATCCCGTGACGAATCCACTTTCCCATAAAAATAAAATCATCAAAGTAGCAGTGGATAAAAGCACAGTCAATACAGCTGTTCCAGATAGTATTAATGAATTAAGGAATGAATATAAAATTTTAAACTTGGTTCATCACCAGGGTTTAGTGTCCGGAATTCAAAAGAGGTTAAATGGCATTTTTGTTATTTACCCCACCAAAGATGAAGCACAATATGGGTATTTAACAAAGAAATACGATATGGATTTGCATGATTTTATCTTTAAGGGTGAGGGATTTAGCAATCGCAATTTTTTAACCGCCTTCCATGAGGTGGTAAAAGGAGTTAAACATTGTCATGAACTAGAAATTGTCCATGGAGACATTAAGCTAGAGAACATACTCGTGAGACGAAAAAAACTTTATTTAGCTGATTTTGGCGGAGCCTGCATTCTAGGTAAGCACCCCACAGATAAGTACGATAAAGGAACTTTTACGGAAATTTATTGGTTAAAAGAAAATCAAGATCAGGCCAATGCCGCCCGGGCTAACGGAGATCGTGCAGCATTCAATCAGGCTTTAAAGTCCCGCGATGTCTACCAATTAGGCTGTGCTCTCTACGAAGTTCTGCTAAATGATCGACTTAAAAGTTTAAAACGGATCGATGCTGCTTTACTCAAAAAAGAAAAAGTCGATCCTAAAGTCATTTCGTTAGTCATGAAAATGACGGATCCCGACATGGCGAAAAGGCTGACTATTGAAGCTGCTGAGACAGAGCTGGCAGCCTTGCTAGCTGACAAATAGGGTCTTAAAATTTTCGCATTTTTTTTCACCAGCGATTAAAAATTCCAGGTGGGATTACATTCTGAGTTTCCCGGATGTTCTAGGATGATTTCCCAAACTTCTGTTATGATTTCCTAAACTTCTAGTATAATTTCTGCTCTTTTTTATTTCCTTTTTTAGTATAATTTTTGTCTTACCCACACCGTTCAATGGAGCGTATTTCCCATGATAGGTTTGGCAAATTTTAAAAAGCAGGATGATTCATGTTAGATCCCATTGAAAGTGAAAGTTTTAATGAACGCGAAAAAAAAATTCTAGACTTTTGGGAAAAAGAAAATATTTTTATTGAATCTATTCAAAACCGCAAGAGTTCGGCGTTATTCTCTTTCTATGATGGTCCACCTTTTGCGACAGGTCTTCCACATTATGGGCATCTCTTAGCAGGGACGATCAAGGATGTGATTCCGCGCTATAAAACGATGAAAGGGTTTTGTGTGCCGCGTCGCTTTGGTTGGGACTGCCATGGCTTGCCTATTGAAAATGAAATTGAGAAGAGCTTTGGGCTTTCAGGAGCGGCTTCCATTGAAGAATTTGGCATTGCGCATTTCAATGAAGAATGTCGCAAAATTGTTTTACGCTATACGGAAGAATGGAAAAAAACTGTGACTCGTATGGGGAGATGGGTTGATTTCTCCAACACCTATCGCACGATGGATGTGCCTTTTATGGAGTCTGTGTGGTGGGTCTTTAAACAACTTTATGCGAAAGGCTTAGTCTATGAAGGATTCAAAGTCATGCCTTTTTCAGCTAAGCTAGGAACCACTTTATCCAATTTTGAAGCCGGAGAGAATTATAAAGATGTGGATGACCCTTCTTTGACAGTGGCCTTTCCTCTGCTGGATGATCCGCAAACGTCCCTCTTAATCTGGACGACCACGCCCTGGACACTCGTCTCAAACTTGGCGATTCTCATCGGACCCGATATTGATTATGTTAAAATTTTGGAAAAATCGAGTGGCAAGTATTATATTTTAGCACAGGCAAGCCTTTCACACTATTTCAAAGAGATGGATAGTTACACAATTGTACAGTCCATGAAAGGTGCCGAATTGATCGGCTTAAAGTACATGCCTGCTTTTTCCTACTTTGCCGACCGTACTCAATTGGGGGCTTTTCGGGTCATTGAGGAAAGCAGTATTTCGACTGAAGAGGGCACTGGGCTTGTGCATTGTGCGCCAGCTTTTGGGGAAGTAGACTTTTATGCCGCTAAAAAAGCCGGTATCGATTTAGTGTGCCCAGTCAGTAAGAATGGGCTTTTTACTGAAGAAATCCCGGAATATACCGGGCAATTTGTTAAAGATGCCGATAAAGATATTATCAGACGCTTAAAGGGAGAAGGAAGAGTCTTCCATCAAGCGACCTGCCATCACCGCTATCCGTTTTGCTGGCGCTCAGATACTCCACTAATCTATCGAGCAACCAGCAGCTGGTTTGTGGCGGTTGAAAAGATTAAGGAAAATTTGCTCGCTTCCAATCGTGAAATTCATTGGACACCGGAGCATATTAAATTTGGCCGTTTTGGCAAATGGCTCGAAGGTGCGCGCGATTGGGTGATTAGTCGCAATCGCTACTGGGGGACTCCCATTCCAATTTGGCGCGCTGAGGATGGAGAATTGATTGTGATCGGTAGCATCGAAGAGCTTGAAAAGGAAACTGGCCAAAAGTTGACGGATTTGCATCGTCATTTTATTGACGAGCTGGTTATTAAGCGGGGAGACAAGGTATTCAAACGCATCCCTGAAGTCTTTGACTGCTGGTTTGAATCGGGTTCGATGCCCTATGCCCAAAATCATTATCCTTTTGAGAATGCTGAATTGTTTGAGCAAAACTTTCCCGCTGACTTTATTGCCGAAGGGCTTGATCAAACACGCGGTTGGTTTTATACGCTCACCATCCTCTCCACAGCACTTTTTGATCAACCTGCTTTTAAAAATGTGATTGTGAATGGGATCATTTTAGCTGAAGATGGCGCTAAAATGTCTAAACGCCTGCGGAACTATCCGGATCCTTTAGATGTGGTAGAGAAATATGGGGCAGATGCAATCCGCCTTTATATGATGCATAGCCCAGCTGTACGCGGGGATGATTTGAGTTTTTCCGAAAAAGGGGTTGAGTTAGTCCTTAGGCAGATTTTAATCCCTATGTGGAATGCCTACAGTTTTTTCATCACCTATGCGCGTATTTATCACTGGCTTCCAGTGCCAAACCAGCATTCAAAACCGACAGCTGTCATCGATCGCTGGCTGCTTTCTTTATTGAATAAATTAATCTCCCAAGTGGAACAAGGCATGGATCAATATGAGCTAAGTGCTGCTGTTGAGCCCTTTGTCGCCTTTGTCAATCAACTGACCAATTGGTATATTCGCCGTTCACGCAGACGCTTTTGGGAAGAAGAGGCTTCGGAAGATCGCAACCAGGCATTTGCTACTCTTTATCAGACGCTCTTGGCGCTGTCTCAGATTGCTGCCCCCTTTGTGCCCTTTATGAGCGAAAGCATCTATCAAAACTTACGTCATTCAGCAATGCCTGACTCTGTCCATCTCACAGACTTTCCAACCTATTGTCAAGAGATGCGGGATGAAGAACTTGAAGCTAAAATGGATGCTGTTCAAATTGTCGTTAGCCTAGGACATAGCTTACGCAAAGAACATAAACTTAAGGTGCGGCAACCTTTGGCAGCCGTACACATCGCCTCAGGCGATCCACATATTCTCCATTTCTTAGAAGATCAGCAGCATCTTATTGCGGATGAATTGAACGTCAAAAAAGTGGAATTCAGTTTGAACGAAACCGAATGGGTAAGTCTCAAAGCTAAACCTAATTTCCGCGTGCTTGGGAAAAAAGTGGGAAAACTTATGAAGGATGCGCAACAAGCTATCAATGCATTAAATCAAGCGCAGCTAGGAGAGCTTCTGGAAGGCAAGATTCTGCCCATCCTAGTCGGCGAAGAGGTCATTTTTCTTTCCCATGAAGACGTTGAAGTGGAGCGTTCGGTGCATGAAGGGATGATTGCGGCTAATCAAGGGGCTATTACCCTAGCCTTGGACACGCAATTAAGCGAACCTTTGCTTATTGAAGGTTTAGCCCGTGAGCTGATCAATAAGCTTAATACCATGCGTCGCGAAGCAGGCTTTGCAGTGACCGACCGCATTCACATCCAAATTGCAACCACTCCACGTGTGGAAGAAAGCTTTAAGCAGTATGAAACCTATATTAAAACAGAAGTTTTAGCACTTCAAGTTGATTTTATGAAACATTTGCAGGGCCAGGAATGGGATTTAAATGGTGAAAAAGCAATTATCATTCTATCTGTAGTGACCTGAACAAGGGGGACCACTGAGAGGACAGCATAGCCCACGGAACGGTCATTGCACAATCTTTGCTTTCCAATAGTGAAGCGAAATGGAACCACAGAGGCACAGAGACACAGAGAGGTTCATGAAGTTGCTTCTGAATATACCTTGAGTGATTTTCTCATATGACACTTGCCAATGCAGGTGTCACTAGTCACTGCCCATATGCATGCATATGGGCACTATAAACTTACAAGTCTGATTGAATCGAGGATTAATCCCCGCTGTGCCTCTGTGGTTTGCCCTGGGGCTATCTGAAGAAAATTGACCTGCCACAGGTTATTAAAGTAACACACCCTTGAGAAACAGCACTGCGATGCTAAAGTAAATCACAATCCCTGAAACGTCTACAAGGGTTGCTATGAAAGGAGCAGAGGAGATCGCGGGATCTCCTCCACATTTTTTGATGATTAAAGGCAGCATGGATCCTGAGATTGTACCCCACGTGACTACGCCAATTAAGGATGTACTGACTGCCAGAGCAATTAAAAACCAATGGGGTCCATAGATATCTGAGAACATCGACCAAATTCCAATGCGGATGAAACCAATGGTCGCCAAAATAGTTCCTAAAAAAAGTCCAGTAATGATCTCGCGTCCCATCACACGCCACCAATCGCGCAGCCGAATTTCACCCAAAGCCATGGCTCGAATAATTAAAGTTGAAGCCTGCGAGCCTGAGTTACCGCCGCTCGAGATGATTAATGGCACAAAGAGTGCCAAGGCTACCACTCTAGCAATATCTTGTTCAAAGTAGGCCATAGCTGAAGCGGTTAAGAGCTCACCCAGAAACAGGATAATTAGCCACACCCCGCGTTTTCGAATGAGATGAAAAAGGGGAGCATCCATGTAGGGTTCATCTAAGGCCTCAGTTCCCCCGATTTTCTGAATATCTTCAGTGTCTTCTTCTTCAGCCAGGAATAAGACATCGTCGATGGTGACAATTCCCTTTAAAACACCTTGTGCATCAATCACAGGGAGAGCTCCGCGATTGTTTTTTTTAAAAGTATTAATGGCTACTTCCTGATCGTCTGTGGTGAAGAGAGCGATAAAGGAGTTATCCATTAAATCACTCACCTTGTGAGTCGGAGAAACAAATAAAAATTCTTTAATTTTGATATCGTCAACCAGTTTACCTTTGTCATCGACGACATAAATTAAATTAATCGTTTCACTGTCATGGCCATAAGCACGGATAAAGTCTAAAACTTGTCTGACAGTCCAGTCTTTGCGCACAGCCAGAAAATCCGGGGTCATCAGACGTCCGACGCTGTTCTCAGGGTAGCCCAGTAATTTTAAGGCGACCAGTCTTTCAGTGGGCGAAAGGAGGTGGAGATATTCTTGAATAGTTTTTGGGGGAAGTTTTTCAAGGAAAGCGGTACGGTCATCAGGGGATAGTGCATTAAGTAAAGTGGAGACTTGAGGAATTGACAGTTGTTTCAGAAGAGTTTGTTGATCGGATACATCTAAAAACTCAAACGTATTAGTTGCAAGATTTTGGGGTAGTAATTCAAAAAGGAATCTTTGATCTTTTTTAGAAAGTTCAGGAAGAACTTCTGCGAGATCAGAGGGTAAGACGTTTTTCAGTTGTACAATCAGTTCAGCCTCATCACGAGCTTCAACCAATTCTTTGACATGCTTTTTATCAAATGAATCGTACATCCTTGCTCACCTTATGAGTCTTCAAGGCTACGATTGAATATCCCTAGCTTTTTATCAAGTTATTTATTCAAAATTTTATTTTTTAGACTCGTACTTCTTTTTGATCTCACGCAATTTTGGCTCAAGTTTTTGCTTTTCAGAGCGTGGGATTCGATCGATAATTAAGACCCCGTTTAAATGATCGTTTTCATGCATGAAATTGGTTGCGGGAAATCCAGAGAGCATTTTTTGGAAGATTTGACCCTCTAAATTCATGGCTTCAATCTCAATCGATTCAGGTCGAGTGACATCCATATGAAGCTTGGGAATGGAAAGGCATCCTTCAGAAAAAGTTTGTAATTCTTGGCTATAGCGCAGGATCTTAGGATTGATATAGACGAGGATTTCTCCCTCACGCCACGTACCATCCTCTTCTTCGATAGGAATGCAAGTGATAAAAATGGACACTGACTGGCCAACTTGAGGGGCTGCTAATCCAATTCCATTAGCTGCTTGCATAGTTTCAATCATGTCAGCCACTAACTTTTGAATCGAGGCGTCAATTTTTTCGACGGGGGTGGTTTTCTTACGGAGCACAGGGTTGCCATAGTAGGCGATAGGAAGTGGCATGTTAAAAAATAAAGTTTAAGTTTAAAAATGATCTTACACTATAACTTCATCGCATTTAAATTGAAATCGAAAAATAGCCTTTTCCAAACGTAAAAGCTTCTTTTTCGAAGCAATTTCTTTAAATTTTGGTTCAACTTTCTTAAGCCTTTCACTAAATTAACTTATTTTAAAATTAATTATGTTTTGCAAATTTCATTAATTAAAAATTTATTAATAAATTAAGTTAAACTTTATTTATAGATTGTGTTGATTAATTAAACAAACAGATTGTTTTTAATATTGTGTTAATGTATCATTTTTTACGTTATAAATCTTTTAAAAATTTTAAGTGAGTAATTATATGAATAATCTAGATGCTACACCTCCTTCTACACTACCTGCTTTCATTTCATCAAATGAGCCCCCTCGTTTGCCTATAAAAAGAAAGGCTAAAAGGCAAATTTCTCCTGCAAGCATGGAGCGCATGCAGGCCGCATTTCGAAAATTGGATAACACCTCTATCAATGGTGATATTAACGAGGGTTCGTTGTTTTTGCGAAGATCTGCAGCAAGATTGCATAGACAAGTACTGAATAGCGGAATTACACCTGTACCGCCAAATCTTTTGGATGCTGCAGTTGTGGATGTTAGAAATCATTCCAATAAAAGACAAAAATTGAATGAAGGCAATAAGTAATTTAAGGCTAATCGTTTTCTCAATAATAATTCGAATCTAAACATAAAATTTTAAAAATAAAATGGTTTTTTCGCTTAATAAATAAGTTGATCTGCTATTAAAAAATTATTTAAGTAAAAACTTTTTATTGATTAATAGTATTTTGTGTTTATTTTTTTTGGGTAGATTAATGTTTTAAATAATAAAATAAGCCTGTTATAAAAATATAAAAAATTTAGAGGTAATTATATGATTCATCCAGATATTTCTGCCGTGAGCCCGCAGTCTTTTTTTTCTCAACCAGTAACACCACCCCAAATAGATTCAAGAGATGAAACTAATGAAAAAGTTCAGGCGCAACAAAATCGTATTTCATCCCTGCAATCGGACGACGTATTAGCATTCCAGCGCGAGATCAATGCAATTTCAATCCAAGATGCGTTGGATGAAATTGATTGGCTTTCTCCTGTAGGTATTAACAATCTTGTTGTAACCCCCTTGCCACAGTTCAGTGCATTAAGGCAAAGACACAGGTCCTTAGCTCTTGAAGCACAGGTCCTTAGCTCTTGAAGTACGAGCAACTTTTCAGCCTGTTGCTAATGACTAAAGAAATTCAACAGTAATTACGCCTCAAAAGCGTGTAGCCCGCATGCCATGCATAATGTTCTCTCTAATCATTCCGTTGCGATGTCAACAGGATGATCCGAGAGATACAGAATGCCTGGCATTTTTTCTTCTATGAAAAATCATGTATTTTTGCGAACATTCTCATAATGATTAAAGACTGCATTACTCCTTTAGAATTCAATGATTATGAAACACATACGATTTTTCTCCAGATTAAAGGCGTACTATAAAGGTCCCAAAAGCGATCATTTCGATGGGTTGCGTTTTTTTAACCCTTGGAATCCTCAAATGATCTCTTTCTATAAAGTCCTGTATTGGAAGATGACCTCCAAACGAAAGCATTGGCCTGCTAAAAAGAAAAATCAATTAGTTGATATACCCCCAAAACGTGTAGAAGGGAATCAATTAAGAGTCAGCTTTGTGGGTCATTCGACCATGTTAATCCAGACGCAGAGTCTGAATATTCTCACAGATCCTATTTGGTCCGATCGTGCTAGTCCTTTTAAATATTTTGGCCCTGCCCGCTATAGTGATCCGGGAATTGCTTTTGAAAATTTACCTCCCATCGATTTAATTCTTATCAGCCACAACCATTACGACCATCTTGATATTCAAACGATTGAAAAAATATGGCATAAGGATCGTCCAAGAATCATTACACCTCTTGGGAATGATAGCATCATCCAATCCAAAAATCCCTCCATCCAGGTCGAAACGCTTGACTGGCATCAAGCAATCGATGTTGGCATGGATGTAAGCATTCACCTCACGCCTGCTCAGCATTGGTCTGCCAGAGGGTTTTCGGATAAGAACAAAGCATTATGGGGTGCTTTTGTAATTTCCACCTCTGGCGGGAACATCTATTTCTGCGGAGATTCGGGTTATGGGGATGGGAATACCTTTCGCGAGGCTCTTAAGCAATTTGGTTCTTTCCGTTTTGCAATGCTTCCCATTGGCGCCTATGAACCTCGTTGGTTTACGGAATATGTCCATATGAATCCCGAGGAAGCCGTTCTTGCTTATAAGGATTTAGGGGAGCCTTATGCCACGGCAATGCATTTCTTGACTTTTCGTTTAGCCGATGAAGGATTTGACGATCCAAGCAGACTGTTGAAAGAGGCATGTAAAAAACTGGGAGTTAACCAGGAGCGTTTTCACACATTAAAATTAGGAGAATCATGGATGGTGCCGGAGAGCTGAATTCCCACCCAGCAAAAATCCATTGGAAGCTCAATACCAGCAATCAAGGGAAGCTTGAAGAATTCCAAAAACTATTTGCGCAGTATGGCGCAACTCTCGAAGCGACACAGGTTGATCTGGATGAAATTGAGGCTGATCCGCTTCAAGTGGTGGCCCATAAAGCCAGTCAGTTGCATGAGAGGGTGTTAATCGATGATACTGCACTTGATATTGAAGGAGCTGAAGTAGGGATCCATGTGCGTTGGTTGCTTGATCATTTGCCTAATCTTCTGAATAAGAAAGCGTATTGGCATGTATTTTTGGCATATAGGGTTGGGGAGCAAGTCTTTGTGTACAAAGGCGAGGTTGCAGGCACCATTGTCGCTTCACGAGGGGGAGGGGGATTTGGTTTTGATCCCTTTTTTCTTCCCGCGGGAGCGCAGATGACGTTGGCTCAGTCGAAACCCGATCAGGTTAATGCGCGCGCTTTAGCCGTTAAAGCGTTAATGTGTGATCAAAAGTTTGCAACGGTTCAGGCTCTCTACGATTGGGAAGGTCCTTGGCAAAGGGATTGAAAACCTCTGCGTACTGCAGACAGTACGCAGAGGTTTTAGGAATTACTTGTTAGCTGAAGAGAGTTTGTTGTTAATTGATTTAACACCCTCAATTTGTTTCACAGCAGCTTCGATTTTTTGTCTTTCTGCAGTGTCTTTTACAGTTCCCGATAAAGTGACTTCACCATTTTTAACGGAAACTTGAATACTTTTTCCATGACTTGAAAATGAAGGATCATTTTTAATCGCCCATTTTACTTTTTGGACAATGTCATCGTCTACAATGGCACCATTGTGTGTTTTAACAGCCGCATCCGCTTCACTGATCACGTTTCGATGGGAATTTGGGTGATAATTCGAGCTATGTGGCGGATTTGACATAGTGTTTTGACGAATTTGATTTTGCTGAATGGAATTTTCTGATGGTTCGCTAACGGATCCTTTTCCTGGAGGGTTAGTGGAAGGTGTTCCTGGAGGATTTGTGGAAGGAGAGGTTGAAGTAGTGGACGGGCTCACTGAGCCTGGGGGACGATCGGTGTATTCGAAAGCTTGTACCATAGAGCTTACCGATAACAGCGTAATGCCTGTAAAAAATATTTTCCTTAAGTTTTTCATAATTTCACCTTTTTTTTAGAACTTATTCAAACTTATTATTATTGAGTAAAAAGACGTTTCGTTTTTTTATTAAAAGTAACGATTATTAGTATTACTAACTTGGAGAGAGTAGTAATAGTGTCTTAAGTTGCTTATTCACTCACGTTAACTAATTAAGTTTAAATTTTCAACTAGATTAAACTAAAAATTTTATCTTTACTTCTTTATGTTGTTGATCGTCAATTAGTTTTATTTCATTACCTTGTTGCTTAATTCCATTGATTTCAATTTCAAATTGATGTTTATCTAAATGCTGTGGATTTTCAAATATAAAAGTATAAGGTGTGCTTCTATATTGATAAGAAATTTTAAATCCATCCCAGTGTACGGGCAGGTGAGGCTGTAAAGATAACCTATCGCCTCTAAGTTTGAATCCTAGGACTTCTTCTATCCAAATGCGATACATCCATCCGCAAGAACCGCTATACCAGCTCCACCCGCCGCGGCTAAGCTGGCTGGGAAGTGAATAAACGTCTCCAGCTAGAACATAAGGCTCTGTTTTATAGCGGTTGACTTCATCGACAGTAGGGGTGTGGGTCACTGGATGCATCATCAAAAGAAGTTCAGCAGCTTTAGTGCCTTCGCCTCGAAGGGCAAAAGCTAGCGGAATCCATAAAGAACCATGTGTATATTGTCCGCCATTTTCACGAACTCCTGGGGGATATCCTTTAATGTAACCGGGGTCCAAAGGTGTTTTGTCAAAGGCGGGCGTGAGCAGCAGGATCAAGCGTTCCTGTTTTTTAATCAGATGCTCCTCGACAGACGCCAAGGCTTTAGCTGCGCGATCTGGATTACCCGCACCGCTAATGACTGCCCATGCTTGAGGAAGGCAGTCAATTCGGCCTTCCTCATTTGTTGCTGATCCTAAAGGGGTGCCGTCATCAAAATAGGCTCGCCGATACCAGGCGCCATCCCAGGCATTATCTTCAATGACTTGGGCGAGGCGTTTGCCTTGTGCGCGAAAACTTTCAGCTGTATCCTTTTCCTCGGATAGGTCAAGCAGCTCGGCAAAATCATTTAAGACATGAATTAAAAACCAGGCTAGCCAAACGCTTTCGCCTTTGCCTTCGATCCCGACGCGATTCATTCCATCGTTCCAGTCGCCGCTCCCGATTAACGGCAATCCATGAGACCCTGAGGTGATACCTTTATGCACTGCACGTCGGCAATGTTCAAGCAGCGTGCCTTTTTCTGCGGAAATTTCCGGTACAAAATAGGCTTCATGCTGTTCAGGAGTAAGTATTTCGCCTTTTAGGAAAGGCACAATTTCGTTTAAAATGGAGGCATCTTTAGTGACGCGCACGTACTGAGCCGTGACATAGGGCAGCCATAAAAGGTCATCTGTAATACGCGTCCGTACACCTCCATTAGAGGGAGGATGCCACCAATGCTGCACGTCTCCTTCAATAAATTGATGGGCAGCCGCTCTTAAGATTTGTTCGCGGGCGATGTGCGGTGCGGCGTATAGCAGAGCCATAACGTCTTGCAATTGATCGCGAAAACCATAGGCGCCGCTGGATTGATAAAAAGCTGATCTTCCCCAAATGCGGCAGCTGAGGTTTTGGTAGAGAAGCCAGCGATTTAAAGCGAAGTTGAGGAATAGTTCGGGAGTTTCCACTTTCAAGCAGCCCAAAATGTGATCCCAATAGGCTAGGGTGGAGAGGAAAGTTTGTTCAACCCAGGCTGGATCGCGGGTTTTAAAGATTAGCTCGCGGGCTTTTTCAGAAGTTTCGGCATACCCCAGGACAAAAATAAGTTCTTTTTCTTCGCCAGGAGCGAGTTCAATAATGACTTGCAAGGCCCCACAAGAATCTGTTGCGGCTCCGGCAAATCCAGATAATCCTTTGCGTTTAAGAGCGATGGGGTTAACGGAGGTATGATTTCTTCCCAAAAATTCTGTACGATTGGCCGTGTAAGAATTTGCCAGGGGGGTACAGCTTGCAAAAGCAACATAAGAACCATAATCGTTGTGGTAACGATTGGTTGCAAACAGCGCCTGGCTTTCCAAATCCCATTCTGTAATGATATGGATCTGACTTTCTTCGCGATTGTTTCCCAAAACCCATTCTGAATAAGCTGTTATACTTAAATGTCTTTGATGAGGCGACTGGTTGGTTAGGCGCAGGCGCTGGATTCGTAAGGGAAGCCCACCGTTGGCATCTGTTGGTACAAAAATGGTTAATTCTTGACCGATGCTATGGCTATTATGTTCAAAACGCGTATAGCCTTGCCCATGTCTGATGCGATAGGCATCTAATTCGCGAATGGGTGCTGGCGTAGGTGTCCAGTATGTACCCAGTTCTTCGTCTCTGATGTATAGCGTATCTGACATAGGATTCAATACAGGGTCATTCGACCAGGGAGTCAAGCGATTGGTTTGACTGTTGCCATACCAGGTACTCCCCAAGCCAGATTCGGATACAAGCGTACCGAACAAAGGATTGGCAATCACATTAATCCAAGGTGTAGGGGTGACCGTATGCGGACCCAGATAGATCACGTACTCTTTACCATCCTGTGTGAATCCTCCAATGCCATTAAAGTAGGGGAGCTCTAGAAAAGGCAAAGGTTGCGAGGGCTCTTCTTGCACTTTATAATTTAGCAGTAAGCGCGGCGGAGTTGTCAAAGGTGGGGGTGGCGAAACAAGCTGCTGCCTAAAGGAACCGCGTGCGGCGATTAGATTCACGTTGGCTACGGCGAAAATCAACATGAGTTCTTCTTCCGGAATTTTATCGCTTGTACGCAAAAAGACCCCCCCTGGTTGGTCGATCAAAGCATGGTAGAGATGGGAGTGAATCATAATCTGTAAGCGTTCGAAGAGTGGACTGGAGTAGCTAGTGGCTTCTTCGCATAAAATAATCAGATCAGTTTTAAGTCCACGCAAGCGCCAAAATGTATGGGCGGTTAGGGCTTGCTTAACCAGTTCAATTTCATGGATATCGGCAATCGAGACCACCACGATCGGCAAGTCGCCTGAAATCCCATGTGCCCAAAGATGGGATTGGCCGAGTTGATTTTTACGCAGACGATCGGTCGGAGGGCGCAACTGGGCGTGAGGATAAAGAATGCGGCCTGCTAATTTTTGATACAATTGCGCTTCTTCTTGCTGAATGCGCAGATGACGTAATTCGAGTTGAGCATGAGTCCAGGCCATTTCAAAAGCCCGATGCGAGAAGTTAAGGTCGCGATATTTTTTGATAAGTTCGATGACTTTTTCGCGGGATTCAGCCACCACGGTAATGAAAGACACTTGAATCCGTTGGGACGGTTCCATAAAAACGCGTGTGCGTAAACTAAAAATGGGATCTAGCACGGTTCCGGTCGTATTGGAAAGGTCTGTTTCCATCACTTTTGGATATTTCAGGGTTTCACCCCGGCCTATAAATTGATAGCGATCCGTTTCGTATTGGAACGTATCCAATTCCCGGTGGCTGCTGACAAAAATATGCCCGGCCCAGATCGGCGGATCGTCGGGTGCACGCAGGCGGCGATACGCAATCAGAGCTGAAAACTCGGGTAAAACTTCAGTTTGAATAAACATTTTATTAAAGGCAGGGTGCGCGCGATCTGCATTGTGCGGCGCCAGCACGAGCTCGCTATAGCTTGTCAACTCGATACGACGGGTTTTAGAGGAGAGATTGGCGAGGGAGATCAGGCGAATTTCGGCATTATCTTCCGGCGAAACCACCACTTCAGTCAGAACTTCGAGCTGAAATTCGCGTCTGCGAATCCGCGACACATCAGGCTTAAAGCTCGCTGAATAGGTAAGTCCTTTGTAATCTGTTGGATGGTAGGTGGTCGACCACACCGCACCCGTGTCCATATCTTTAATGTAGCAGAAGCTTCCCCACGAATCGGAGGTAACATCTGAACGCCAACGGGTAATCTCAAAATCGCGCCAACGACTATAGCCGCCCCCTGCATTTGTCAACATCACGGAATATTCATTATTCGAAATTAAATTGACTTTAGGAGTGACACTATCCGGACTTTCGGTTTTTCCCAAGATCGGTCGAGTCGAAATCGGAACGAGGCGCGACATGGGAACCTCAGAGCGGTATCCTTTCGTGATCATTGGATTAATGGGGGGATTTTCATAGAGCAGCGACTCAACTCCCATGATGTAGGGATTGGCGTGCAAGCGGCGTGCCGTAATTTCATTGTGCAGCAAATTGTTGATTGCAATAAAAGTCATCGATTGATGGTGAGCCATATAGGCATAGACCACGACACCTCTTCTGCCTTGAGGCTCCTCCTGGCGAGAAAAGTCGATGGATTCATAAAATCCATAAGTGCTTAACATTCTGTAGGCGTCGCTCTTGAGGACTTTGAAATTTTTGACGGCCGCCTGAGGATCGATGCCTAAAGCCAAGCCAGTGGAATAGGGGCTGACCACAAAATCTTCGTCGAGGTCTCGCTTAAAGCCTAAACCCGGTACGCCAAAGCTGCGGTATTGATAGGTTTTGCGCGAGTCGATATCGCTATAAGCCGCTTCCGATATCCCCCAGGGGATGCCCCGTTCTTTGCCGTAAAGAATTTGACATTTGACCGCTGCGCGGCATCCTTGATCAAGCAAAGAGTTAGAGTATCTCTTGTTAAAGAGAACAGGCATCAAGTATTCAAACATGGTACCACCCCAGGAGAGCAGAACCTGTACCCCTTCGAGAATGCTATAGGGTCTTCCAAGTGCCCACCAGTGTTCAATGGGGATGTCTCCTTTAGCAATTGATACCAGGCTGGCAATGCGGGCCTCGCTGGCTAATAGATCATAGAAGGAAGAATCATGCTTACAGTCATCCACGTGATAGCCGATCGTAAACATCTTCCTTTCACGATTATATAAAAAGCCCATGTTCATACTGTTGACAATGTGCTTTAAAGTAATGGAGATTTCACGCGCTTGTTCGAGTTTTTCGCCTGCGAGCCACTGGCTTGTTTGCATGGCTTCATGCAATTTTGTGAGCCAATCGCGCTGTGCTTGATTTTCAGGAGGCGTCTCTAAGAGCGCGACAAAATGTTCCAATGCAGCGGGAAATTTTCCGGCAGCCAATGCTTGTAGGGAAACCGGGGTATTTAAACTCTTCGTGCGCCATGCAGGTGCTTCCGGATGAAGGTGCCTCAATTGTTCCTCACTGATTTCAGTGAGAGGAATAACCCAGGCAAAATAGCGTCTAATAAATGTTTCCCATTCTGCTAACTCCTCTCTAATCTTCTTAATCCAATAGTGGGCATCATTAGCTTGAGCAGGCAGGTGATCGATAAAATTTAGTGTTTCTTGAATCTTTTTTAAGATCGAAGAGGCATCTGTTGATTGTTCTGAAAGCATTTCAAGAAAAGGCAGTTGGTTATCCCGGCTTAATTCTTCAGAAAGAATGTGGCAGCTATCTCTGATGCCTTGAAAGAGATTGGCGGGAATTAAAGGTGCCGACAGGCATTCATTAATGCCTTGCTCAACCGTCCATAAGCTGGCTAGGAAATTTCCACTGTCGACAGCAGAAACATAGCGTGGATATAAAGGCAGCAGCGTATTCGTGTCGTACCAGTTTAATAGATGTCCCTCGTATTGCTCAAGTTTGTCCAGTGTGAGTAATGTGGCTGAAGTTAACTCTAAAGTCTTATCCAGAGTAATGTACTTAAAATCGTGGGCACTGAGAACTGCCACCAGCCATAGTCCGATATTTGTCGGAGAAGTTCTTTGAGCCACTTCAATTGATAACGCGGCTTGATAATTATCTGGCGGCAGCCAATGGGTTTGTGGTCCCACAAAATCGTCAAAATAACGCCAGGTTTTGCGGGCAATAAAACGGAGAAAAGCTTTGTCAGCCGGGGAAATCTGGCGGCTTGCCTCTTCGACAATACTCCGATTCAGAATGGAAGTAATGAGAGGTGCCGCGATCCATAAACCGCAAAAGGGGAGTGCATATTTTAATGCGGCTGGATTCACCAAAAAAGTTGCGGCAAGCACGAGGGCTCCAAAAAGAGAAACAGCCAAAAGTTTAAATAAAAAAACTGTTTGCTCGCTAGAAGAGTACGAAGGATTAACCGCCCATTCAAGCAAGCCCCGGTGAGAGATAGTCCTTCTGTAAAAGACTCTAGTGCAAGCATCTAATACTAAATAAGCTTGATGAGGCAGCAGGGCAAGATTGATCAGAATGCGCAAAATTGAATTTCCGATTTCATAAGCCGTGCGCTTAAAAGATTTTAAATAATCCCAGAGGTTGCAGAGCACCAGTGAAATAGTGGGAAGAAAAATGACAAATGTCATCAAGGAGGTCCACAGGCCTGCAGTCGTAGAAAAAATCCATGCGACAGTCAACGTCAGAACGATGGTGACGGGCAGCAGTGAACGCCTGAGATTATCGACAATTTTCCAACGATTGAGGGCAGACAATGTGTTTTTTTGTTTTGACATCGTTGCATTTGGCACCCAAGCACGCAGCCAGTCGATAATTTGCCAATCTCCGCGGATCCAGCGATGCTGCCGTTTGGCCCATGCTAGGTAATTGGGAGGGAAAGCATCGTATAGAATGACGTCACTGGCAAACCCGACGCGCACAAAGGCTCCTTCGAGTAAATCATGACTCAAAATATGCTCATCTGGAAAACGGTCTTTCAAGAGACGATGAAAAGCAAATACATCGTAAATGCCTTTGCCGTGATAATTTCCTTCATGCATTAAATCTTGGTAAATGTCGGAAACTGCCTGCGTATAGGGATCAGCCCCGGTAACATCGGCAAAAATTTGCGAAAAGATCGTGTGTTTTAATTGCGACAGATTCGTACTCACACGTGGCTGAATGATCGAGTAACCGCGCTCAATCTTGCCATCGGCGGACAAAGCGGCTTTATTTAAGGGATGCGAGATCGTCTCAATGAGTTGTTTAGCTTTTTCTTTCGGGATCTGTGTATCGGCATCGAGTGTGATCACATAGCGTACGTTGGTTAAGCTTTCGCGCATTCCATAGCGTAGGATATTTTCGGGCAGTGCATCCCCAACTAAATAGCGATTCAACCATTCCAGCTTTCCTCGTTTGCGTTCTCCACCAATCCAGGCGCGCTCACTTTCACTCCAGATACGCTGACGATAAAATAAGAAAAATTTTCCCTTTCCATAAGTATTTTCTAAATGTTCAATCCCTTTTTCGGCATGTTCTAATAATGCCTCATCTTCCAGCATATGTTTTTGCGGGGCATCGGCAAAATCGCAAAAAATTCCGAAGCGCAGCATTGAGTCAGAGTTCGCTAAATAATTCACCTCTAAGTTGGTGAGGTGGGTATCTATTTGTTCTGTGGAAGAAACCTTAACAGGCACGACTAGTAGCGTTTTGAATTTCTCGGGAATCCCGATTTCAAATGCCATTTTAGGCAGAATAAAGGGGGGCAGCAGCAGACTGAAGAGGCTATTTGTGAGTTGGATAGCAATTTCTGTGATTGGAATCAGGGCTAAGCCTGCCAACCCAAAGGAAAGTCCCAGACTAACACCATGATGTAAAGATACGTAGAGGCATAAAGCTTCGACTAAAGCTGTAAACGAAAACAAAATCCCCAAATAAATAGTCACGGGATTTGTCTTAAGGATTTGCCTAACCTTTTGGAGAATGGTGGGTTTGTAGTTGATCTCTTTTTCGATCACGGGGCGCCCTTTGTCGATCAGGTAATAGCCGACATGGCGATTGAATTCTTCTTCTCCTTGAGAAGCCAGGTCAATGATACGCTGTGCGATATCTGTTTCGGAGAATTTGGAGTGGCGTGAAAGATTTTCAATGGCATGTCTATAGGTGTCGCGAGTTGTGAAACTCATCGTGGAGTAGGCATCAATCGGATCATGTCCAAGAATGGCATCAACAGCGCTTAACGCTTCAAAAATACCCGCCCAAGTCAGCTGAGAGAGTGTAATCAAGCTCACTATAGCGCTTGAAAATCCAACTTGTTCATGGGTTCTTTGTAACTGTTCTTGTTGAATGATCTCTTCAAGAGGAGCAGTAAAATGTTTTTGCAGCCAATCTTTCACTAAAGGAATGACTTTTTCTTCATCAAAAAGATGGTCTAAAAGTTCTTCAGCAAAATGGGGAGATGGAAATGCCTGTTCTTTTTCCAAAGTTTCGAGTAATTCCGGCAGCATTTCAGGTTGATTTCTGGAGGCATTTAAAAGCCTATTTCCCCAATAAGTAGCTAATTCCGTTTCTTTAAGATTTTTATCGATTTGCAAAGCCAGCACGTGGAGGCATTCAATGAGACGCAGCCTCAGCATTAAGGGAACCGCCCATAGTTCACCTATTGATAGAGGTTGGATTTTCTGAAAACTGCTCAAAAAGGTCACAATGGTATCTTTGTTCAGCTTATAGGCTGCACTTTTGATGATCTCTTTAGCAATCGCATAAACGCGCGGATAGCCTTGCATGGGATCTTGCAGCAGTACCGGCAGTTTTTCATAGTATTTGCGTGGAAGATTGCGTTGCACTTCTTCAATGGTTCCTTGAATCACGTGTGTATTATCTAACAACCATTCGGCCGAAGATGTTACGGGCTGTTCCGCAAACTCCACCTGGGCGACATTTTGCCGCACCGTTCTTAAACTTGCGGCACTTTTTTTTAGTTGAATGAGAAGAGGAAGTGTTTTAGTTTTTACTAAACCTACTTGTTGAAGTTGCTGAGCTAATTGTTTGGCTGCCTCTTGGAGATTTTCGGGCGCCAAAGGTTCGCGTACATACTGAATATCTTTCTCAACATTTTCGGAGATTGATTCTGGTTGTAAAAGAAAAGAAAGAGGATGACCAGTTTCTACATTACGGAGAATTTCAAGTATAGCTCGAATATCTTTTTGTTGGATTTGCGTAAGAACTAAGATTTCATCCCTTAAAACACAGGGTTTAAATCTCTCAAGAATTTCAGTATCCAGGCCAAAAAATTGGTCTCTTCTGATCCAACCTAGATAAGCAGCAATCAAGCCCGTCAGAATCGTATTTACTAAAAATAAACCTGAAAAGGAAAAGGTTAAATATAAGAAGGTTAAGAAAAGCAATGTCAGAGTGCTTATTCCAATTAAAAATAACCAGGGGGGAGAAGTGTTGACCTGGAGCTCTCCTTCGTGAGACCGTTGAATCGTCGCGATTTTACGATAACCCTGCTTCTTAAGGTTTGCTAAAACCCCTTGAGCAGTGCGTGGATTTTGATAAAAGGCCAGAGCTATATTCCATCGCTTCATGCTAACCCCGTTTTTAAAGTCTCAAAGAATCAGCCCAATTGCAGTATCAATTTATATTCATTGAATAGTTTGCTTATTACTTTAAATAGAAAATCTAACTAAATTAAGCAACTAAAATAAATAATAAAAAATTTATCAAGCACCTTAACTTTTTTCTTGGAAAAAAACGGCGAGTAAATTATTCAAAAGTTTTAAAGATTAAAATATAAGGCGACATATGTTTTTTCCAACGATGCTTTCAAAGCAAGCCTCTAAAGAACTCATTCATCAAATCATTGCCAAAGCGGATATTGAAATTGGGGGAAATCGTCCCTGGGATTTACAGGTACACGATGAAAGCTTTTACGCGCGCGTAGTCCGCGATGGTTCACTTGGTTTAGGCGAAACCTATACAGAAGGCATGTGGGATTGTGCCGCTATCGATGAATGTTTTATGCGGCTTTTAAGAGAGAATTTGGACTCCCATGCAGACAGTTCCTGGACCATGCTTTGGGCGGCATTAAAAGCTAAAGTCTTTAATTTACAGACTAAAACAAATGGTTTAAAAGTAATCCATAAACATTATCAAATCGGCAACGATCTTTATCAAAATATGCTAGATTCCACGTTGACCTATAGTTGCGGCTATTGGAAAGAAGCCCACAATTTGGAAAAGGCTCAGCAAGATAAATATGATCTTATTTGTAAAAAACTATATCTACGCCCAGGCATGACTGTGCTGGATATTGGCTGTGGCTGGGGCGGATTTGCCAAATTTGCAGCTGAAAAATATGGCGTGCATGTCACAGGAATTACACTTTCAGAAAATCAGGCAGAATACGCTAAAAAAGTCTGCCGCGGTCTGCCGATTGAAATAAAAATTTTAGACTATCGGGACATTGACGAAACTTATGACAGAATCATTGAAATAGGTATGTTTGAGCATGTCGGGGTTAAAAACTATCGTGAATTTATGGAAGTCGTGCATCGTGCCTTAGCTCCCGAAGGATTATTCTTGTTGCATACCATTGGAGCAAATTATACAGCCCTCGCCTCTGATCCATGGATTGATGCTTATATCTTCCCCAACGGACATATCCCCTCTATCGTAGAAGTCGGAGAGGCCATTGAAAAACTTTTCGTGGTAGAAGACTGGCATAATTTTGGAGCAGACTATGATAAAACTCTCATGGCCTGGGATCAAAATTTTAATCAGAATTGGCCAAAAATTTCGGCGAAATATGGAGAATCCTTTTACCGCATGTGGCGTTATTATCTTCTTTCTTGTGCTGGAAGCTTTCGTGCCAGAAGTCTTCAACTCTGGCAGGTTGTTTTATCTAAGAACGGTTTAGTGGGGGGATATCTCTCCGTTCGCTAAGCCTAATCACAGGAAAAATGCAAAAAGACCTTCTGGCATGGCAAAAAATGCTGTAGGTCTTGCGCAATCATTTGAAGTTTGCAGCTTCTCTAACTGTACAGAAGAAGATTTTTCTCAATGCCGCTTTATTAATCGCAGGTTTCACTGATGTGCACCTGATCATCCCTTCCAGCAAATCGATTATAGACCATATGCACTTCTGTAATGAGGTGATCTTCATTAAAGTGTAACATAGCCACCGTCGCATACGAGCCTTCCGCGGTAGTACACAAATAGTAAATTGTAGAAGCTTGAGTTTGAGGCGCAATTAAGAGATTCAAGATTTGCACATACCATCCCCCAGTCACTATTCTGGTGTGTTCAAGTTTTTCTAGCATGCTCTCATGCGTTTCATCAAAAAGCTCACCGTTGATAGATTTTCTGAACTGAGGAGTAAAGAGCGATTTAATTTCCTCGATGTCTGAACCTTCCCCATCCGAGGTATATTTATTTAAAAAATTAACATAATGAGAGGTTGCATCTAATAAAGACTGATACGCGTCAGATGCCTGACAGAAAGATGTGAGATAGGAGAAGGCTAGGGCAAGGGAAAGAAATAAACGCGTCATAAACAACTCCTCTTTTTAATGTGCTAATTTTAAGAGATTAAGTGCTTTTATGTGAATATTTAATCTTAATGCCTCATCCATTCACGACAAGCTCTAAATCTTGTGATTTTTTACAAATTAGATAACGATTCATATTTTTACGGTTATGAAAGTTAATTTTATAATCTGTAAGTTAATTTGATAATTTATTAAAATGAATATCATTTTTTTTCAAGGGGAGATAACAACTATGAATTCTTATGCCTACTATGTTGGGAGATATTCAGCTGAATTGCAACTAGCTATTGATAAGGGTTGGCAATTTGATCAAGAAGGCAAAATTTCACCTGTCTGCCAGGGAAAGGTTTTATCAAGAGATGCCGTTCTCACTAAAATATACAAAACTTTGCAAAGTGCTCCTGTTTACAGCATGGATAAAGGCAAGTGCCGCAAATTTGAAGAATCGGTGAGGAAATATGCGGCCTCTGGGAGTGGAGATGAAGGCAAAAAAGCCAAAAGGATCTCTAATCAAATTCAAAAATTGGTCAAAGAGAAGGCGAACCATATTTTTTCATGTTTTTTTGGTTCGAATGCCAATAAAGTTAATTCGATTCTTGATAAAGACTCAACAAAAATCACCCCGAAAGAGTATTTATTATTATACGATTTGGCAAATCTGTTTGCTTTTGAGAGATTTACCACTCACACCTTTTATCACAAGGCATCTATTTTACAAAAGATGGAGGAATTACGCGAAAAATGTCCCAACATCAACATTAAAAAGGAATCAGATGCAACAACCAACCCTTTCATTGTGTATGAATATCCCACAAGCGCCATCGACTGCCAGCTTGCTTTGTGGATTGAATGGCACCAAATGAAAGAGCCCGATCTGACAAAAGTAAATCCTGAAGTCATTAAAAAGATCATTCAGGGGAAACTTGAATCCTCAGATCCTAAGTTTCAAAGGTATTTAGAGGATCGGTTAATGCTTTACATCCTCTATGCCCTTGCATCTCGCTGGAAGGAAGTCGGCGAGGAAGAAATGTCCTATAAAGAATTGGAAACCCTGGTTTGTGAGTATAAAACCGATAAGGAAACTTTCGATGCATGTTCTTGCGAATTCATTCATCATCCTGCATCCTATACTGAATTAGGGCGGCGAGAGCCGACCTTTGCGACTCCTTTTGATGATCCTTCAGAGGTTGCTCCGATAGCCAAAGAATTGCGTTTATATGCGAGTGATACCAATAATGATTTTGATAAATGGTATCAAGCGATTTATAAGAAAATACAATCCTATCAGCAGAGCAATCACCCTGAAGCGGCCCTTCCATTTTTTAATCCGGATAAATTTTCCGCCTATAATAATTTTATAGATAAAAACGATATTGCCATTCCTTTAATGACTCAATTTCGTGAATGGGAGAAAACTGCCAGTTTGGATTTTGCAAAAAGCAAACAGCAAACAGAAGAAGCTTCTACAAAACCTAAAACAGCTTCTGCAAAACCCAAAAAAAATTCTTCCAGACGAAAGTTTCTAAAACCCGTTTATGAAGACAGAGAAAAGGAACCGAGTGGTGAAAAAGAGCCGACTGAACCGGTGGCTCAAATCGGGGAGTCCCTCATCAACACTGAGCCTTACCAAACTGCAAAAAATGCCCAGCCTAAAAAAAAGATTAAGAAATCGTCTTCATCAGCTGCATCGAAAAGAATTGCAACGCCGCCGGCCATTATAAAATCTATCCATGAGGCTCTAGCTGAATCTTCTCCTTTTGCCGTCAAGAAACGTGTGACTGATTGGTTTGATCCCAGTGTTGAAGTCGAAATTCTCAATAAAGAAAGTAAGTTAATTCATAATATTGGATGGGCAGCCAATCTCATAGCTTGGGAATTAGGCACGCGCTATTTGCACTCAAATCAATTTAAGGGAGAGTTTCAACCTGCCATCGCCTTATTATGTGATGTGCAGCATGCCTTCTTTCCAAAGCCAGAGCTTTTTCTGATGACCTTCACTTTTGATCATATTGTTGATAGAGAAAGCTTTAATCCAGAATTTAAATATGATCCAACCTGGCCTTGTTTTCATCGAGCGCTGACGCGCAGGGACCAATATAATCAAGTGGTGGATGAATATATGGAAATTGCCAAGAATCAGTTGATTGACTTTCCAGCATTGCCTTCACAAGCGCAACAGCTGCAGTTATCAAAAGAATTTGATAGGCGCCCCTTTCCTGACGGCAGTTATATTGAGTCTATCGAAGGCGGAGTGGTGACGATCCGCGATCCTAAACACGACACTAAACTGCAACAATGCAGGCTCAGGTTATTTATAATCCAATAAAAGAAATGATCTGGCATTCGAGCTGCTCAAGTGCCAGATATTCACACGTGAAACTTTTTAGACTTTTAATAAAGACAATTGAAACCATTTAATTCTGAAATTGTTATAATTAATTTATATTAATTAATAGGAGGTTATTCTATGCCTTTACCAATTGCCGCGGGAACACCCCCAGAGGGTTATAACAGTCTAAGTGAGGCCGCAAAAGCATTCACTGCCAAGCCTAAAGAAGGCCAATATTTAGTTAAAGTAGATAGTAAGTGGTTAATCTTAGATACTAACAAATTGGATAATAAAACAAGACAGTTAGTCGCTAAATCTTTCAAAGAAATGGAAAAGGAAACCATTTCGGTTGTAAGAGGTTCACAAAGGTTACCTCAGGGAGTAGAAAGGGAAGATGCTTTTCAAGCGACCCTGAAGGCAGCCAAGATTAATAAAAAGAACTACGTAAAGGCAACCGATAGTAAGAAAAAAGGTTTAATAGAGAAGGTGATGCTTAGTATTAGGAAACAGACCAGCAATTCGATAAAGAAGCAATTTAATAATTTTGCGT
The DNA here is from genome assembly GCA_002786175.1 of Parachlamydia sp. GTDB lineage: Bacteria > Chlamydiota > Chlamydiia > Chlamydiales > Parachlamydiaceae > Parachlamydia. The sequence goes on along the minus strand of PEQL01000002.1, from coordinate 200,614 downwards.
CATTAAACTCCATGCAGGAAACCAAAACAAATCTACAAGCCAAAAAAATGGCTGCCCAAGAAAGGATCGCAGCGGCCGAAAGACAATTTCCTGAAGTTGTAAATAAATTAATTAACGCTCTTGAAAGCTATCCAACTTCTAGAGATAAGGGGGGTGACTATTATGACATAACATCTAATTTTAGTGACGCTAAAAACTTAATCCAACAGATCAAAGCTTCAGGAGACGAAAAAAAAGCAACTGAATTAGATCAATCTATAAATTCCTTGAAGGAAAAAATTGCACCGATAGCCATAGAACAATTTAAAATTAAATGTGAAGAACTTGTAAACAAATTAAAAGAAGATAAAAGAACTGGAGTCTTACGATTCTGGTTTGGACAACTGAGAGGGAATCTAATGGAACTTGGGAAATTTATTCCTGTAGATCAGCAAGAAGCAGTAATCAAAGAACTTCCTGAAAACCAGCAAAAAGCAGTACTAGAGGTCTTTCAAGACATGCATAAATTAGACTGATAACGGCTCATCACTATCAAAATTGAGAAGCCATTAAATTCGATAAAATAGAAGAATTTGAGGATGTTTGTCGTTTAAAAGGACTTAAAAGACCTACTCTCAACAAAATGCTATTAATTTTATAAGAATCGGATAGAGAAAAGAAAGCTAAAGGTGGACGTAAAAATAAATTGAGCATAGAAACCTGCTTTTATTGGATTTAGAAAATATAAGGGAATACAGCACATATTTTCGCAAAGCCAAAGCTATGCTATAAGTCGAGAGATAAATGTCTTAATTGGTCCGGTTGATCAAGGGCTTCAAAAATGGTCTTGTGCCTTGACGGCATTCATGAAAAATTTGATAAATATGTTAGATTAAAATTTAAACAGAGCCGGACTCTTGCGATTAACCAACCACACCTGCAGAAGAGTCGCCTCATGAAGCGCTATCAAATTAAAAACTGGCCTGAATCTCTTGAATTGCCAAATTCAGTATGGAGGCAGTTGCTTAGAATTGGAAGTACAAGGAAGATACTGCCTTTAATTTGCATGAAGCCCGAAAGGGCATTTGTCTCCTATATGCTATCCATCCTGTGAATAAATTTATGTTATTAAATCATTCTCCACTCATTGATAATTAACTAGTTTTAACAAATTAAATCTATTATTGATTTATTTTTTTAAAAATGACATAAAAAGAAAAAGAGCTCATACACAATTGAATTCAAAAATCAGGATTTTGTCTTAGCGGGTATCTCTATCTTTGAACCTGCAGCATCGCTCATATTTTTGCATATGAGCTGCCTTGTAGTTTTAAAATCTAGATCGCCAGCTAAAGCAAAATCCTGATTTTCGAGTTCTATTATGTATAAATTATTTTAACGTTTTATCAAGGGGGGAATATGTCTCACAATCATTGTCAAGGGCACTGTCATGGACATGGACATGATCATCATGGAAGCTGTTCTGCTCATGGAGAATCTTGTGAAGGGCATCATCATGAGTGCTGCGGTGAGTGCGGTCATCACCATCATCCGGTGGTGGAAAAAGATTTTGCGCATCAGTTGTTAGAAATGGCAGATGAAGCTTGGATGGAAATTTTGAAAGATAAAATCAAAAGTAAAATTTTAGAATCAAGCGGTGCACACTTAGACCAATTGGCAAAGCTTGTGTCGGATTCAAATAAAGAGCGTTGGAAACATAAAATAGCTGGCAATGCGGTCGCCAATGATTATCGCGATAAGTTTTCTGAATTCTTTGATCATGCCTAAATGGTCGAGAAGGGGTCATTCATATGAAGTATGCTGACCCCCGACTTCAGTTTTTGTCTTTGCTAAAAAATCTTCTTAACTTAATCTGAAGCCTCTAATTTTCCAGGAGGTTTCTCATGCGATCTACATCGAATTACATTAAAATTAAGATGTTCTTTGGGATCTGTTTAATTGTGTGTCTTTCCCTACAATGCACGCTATTCGCTCGATCCAAACAAAAGAATTATTTAAATTTAGTTCAGGTTACGTCCCTTAATCCACGTATTCAACTCGATCTTCGCTATGCAACTGAAAATAACTTTTTAGGTTTTCCAATTTATCCACAAGCTGTCTGTTATTTGCATGAAGATGCTGCGGAAGCCTTATGCTTAGTGCAGGAAGATGTCGAGTCTTTGGGCTATTCGCTGAAAATCTTCGATGGCTATCGTCCTTTACATGTGCAGCAGAAGATGTGGGATTTGATTCAGGATGAACGTTATGTCAGCAATCCCGCGGTTAATAAAGGAAGGCATACAAGAGGCACTGCCGTGGATTTAACTCTGGTCGACGCTTCGGGGAAAGAACTGGAAATGCCCTCCGATTTTGATGATTTTACTGAAAAAGCACACAGTCATTATGCCGAAACTTCTGATGAAGCCAAAAAAAATCGCGCGCTGCTGAAACTTGTGATGGAGAAGCATGGGTTTAAGCAATTCGAATTTGAATGGTGGCACTTTGATTTGGAAGGGTGGCAGGATGATCTAAAATACCCTTCACGAGATGTTGATTTTGCAGAATTGGAGAATCACTCTCCGGTCACTGTTCTTCCCTATCCATTCCCTTAGACCTCTAAAAACTTCGATGTTGAAAATAGCTCTCAACATCGATTTTTTATTTATCCTTGGGAAGCGTAAATAGCAATATCGAGTTTTTTTTCAAAGCCTAATGCTGTGTAAAATAAGGCTGTATCGGGTCCACTTAGCAAAATAAGTTTCTCGAGTCCGAGTTTGTTAGCACGGTTTATAAGAAACTCCATCATTCCTTTGGCAAGTCCTTTTTTTTGATGCGAGGGAAGCACTGCAATATTGAAAATGGCGCCGCAATTTTTATTCAGCACCAAAGTTCCAGTCCCAGCTGGGATTCCTTGATGATACACCAAATAGTTTTCGATCGAGTCTTGATTTAGAAGAGTTCCCCAACCTTTTTCAACTTCATCATCTAAGTGAAAGACATCGGCCACAATTTGGCAGAAGGTTGTGATTTTTCCTCTCACGATTTTCATTTTAGGTTTTTTAGGTGCATTATTTTTAGGGGATAAAGCAAGAAGGGGACAATGCATGACTAAAGAGAATTGGTGTTTTTTTAAAATTTCTGCGAGATTCTCAGTGCGATTTTCCTCATGATCCCAAATCGAAAGGGGGCAATGCGCAGGGGCTTGTTGAATTAACTGACTTACTTTAGTTTCTGAGTTCATTTTTCCGGAAAGACGCATCACCACATTAAATGAGAAATGAGGCAGGCCCGTAAACCAGACAAAAGTTTCTGGACTATTTTCAACGGCTGGTGTGATTTTGTGATAAAGCTCTTCGAATTGGCTAAGCGTTTCATTTTTCATGTAAACCTCCTTATCGGTTTTTTCAAGAATAAATGAAAAGCTTGAAAAGGGTTTACCGTATCATTTACGGTAAATTAATTTCAGATTAATAAGCCCAGCCTATCCAACTCCTGCCCAATTTTTAGAATTTCTTGTTTAGAAGTGCAGGAGAGTTTGTTTTTGATATTCTCTAGATAAAATTCAACCGTGCGTGGAGATAAACCCAATGCCGCACCCGTTTCTTTGGCTGATTTGCCTTTGAGCAGTTGTCTAATACATTGGCTTTCACGTGAAGAAAGCAGGGTGGCTTTTTTAATGAGTGGACCTAAGCCTAAATCTTTTAAATATGCTTTATAAGTGAATGGGTCGAGGGTGGGGTAAATAGGATCTGCACAACAAAAATCTTTCCCTTTAAGATGGATGAGGTGATTTGCCTCTGTTTCCATCGTTCGCAAGAGTGATCCCAGCTCTTTTTTAAAGTAGGATGCAAATGACTTTAAGAGAGGGGTTTGATTTAAAGTAAGTTTCTCGAGGGCACTGGTTTTTTTGGCCGCAAATCCAAAAAATTCCGCATGCTCTGCTGTTTTGTGAATGAAGAGCGTTCCCACATCGACATCCAGCACATTTTTACAGGCCTGCATGACTGTTTGCTTATATTTTTTTGAGCCAAAGTCTTGGATCATTGTAATACCGGAGTGGTAAACTTGCGGGTGACGTAGATATGGGTCATCTAAATAGATTTGCTTGTCAACGTAATGCTCGGCCCAGCGCGGTTGATCAACCAGCACGATATACTTCCCCTCATTGTCAATTTGATGATAAGTAAAGTACTCAATTCCAAAATGCTCCCGCAACGGACGCGTGATCTTTTGAATTTGATTGGAATGTTTAATAATATACTTTTGTACAATCTCGTTCCAACTCAGCACATCTTCCTCCAAAAAAGAGGATCTTAGAGCACTTATTAATTCTGGAGTAGTACTTTCCCTCGCTTGCTTTAAAAGGTCGACTCTTCCATATCCTAAAATAAAGGGAGGGCAGTATGTGGAAATGGATTTTGCTTTTTGGCATGGGAATCACGACTGCTCTTCAAGCCGAAATAAAAATTCTGGCATTTTCAGGTAGCACACGTGAGGGCTCTGTCAATACTAAGCTTTTAATGCATGTGGCAAAGATGGCTCGTGAACAGGGCGCTGACTTTGCTATCATTAATTTAAAGGATTTCCCCCTCCCTTTTTATGATACAGATTATGAAAACACCCATGGAATGCCCGAAAATGCTAAGAAATTACGGGCTTTAATGAAAGGAAGCCAGGTAGTTTTCATCGCTTCGCCACAGTACAATAAATCGATTTCCGCGGTCCTAAAAAATGCGCTTGACTGGCTTTCTAGGGGAGAACAGGGAGGTCCATCGCGCGATGCTTTTAAGCATAAACAATTTGTTCTTTTATGTGCGACACCAAGTGCGGATGGCGGCACACCTGGATTAATTCATCTGCGTTCGATTATCGAAGAGATTGGAGGAAAAGTGGCGATGGAAGACATCTCAATTCCACACGCGCATGCGGCGTTCAATTCTGAAGGCAGATTAAATGATCCTCAGAGAGAAGCAACAGTCCAAAAAATTATAACAAGTATTATGAAGCAGCAGCCCACCCCATAACATTTTTTAATTGAATTATACTGATTTCTTATGCATAGTTTGCTCGTGGCTTTCAAATCAATTATTGAATACTTTTTAAACTAAAGATTTAAATTATGCGCATAGAACGGAACACCAATTTAAACTCATTACCACACGTAGATTTTGAAAATAAGAGAGAGAAATTAAAAGATAGATTAAAAGATAAAATGAATGCCATTCGCCTAGCTACGCTTTGCTTTAGCGTAGCATCGGCAATAAATTTGTTACTTGTATCGCTCAGGTCGCAGCCACCCTTATTATTAAAAACAGCACAGCCTCTCTTATTATTAACATCATCTCCCGCTCCTTTATTGTTAACATCAGCCCCTCATCAACAGCAAAGCGTGAATGAAAACCAAGTAAAAGTTGCTATTAACTGCTGCCAAATTTTTATGGATAGCTGTCTACTTATTCGAAAATTTGCTAAAGAAAGCGGTTTATCATCTAAACAGGTATGCGAAATTGAAGCGCGCTTTGATATTATTCGTGGTTTAGCTCAAAAGCTAGTGCAAGAAAAAGCAAAAAAAATATCATGAATTTGGTGCAAGCCAAAGTGCGTAGGCAAGCTGAGGAAGGTGGGTTTTTAAATTTAAGATCTCAAATTTTACGAACAGACGATAATAGCGAAGCCAGATTAGTGAGAGGTGCTTTCAGGTTAAGCAGCATTTCTTTGTTGTATCAAACCCCCTAGGTAGCTGCTGGTTCTTTATTTGAAAAGTAAACAATTGACAAAATTAAAGATAAACGCTTGAATTAAATTTTTAATTTAAACGTTCAGGAAACTTATGAAAGACAATCTCAAAGGCAAAGTCATTGTGATCACAGGAGCAAGCAGTGGGATTGGGGAAGCAACTGCCCGATTACTGGCTAAAGGCGGTGCTAAAGTTGTTTTAGGGGCTCGTCGTACGGATCGCTTGAAAAAAATCGAAAGCGAAATCGTGGCTGCAGGAGGGGAAGCTTTGTTTTTGACAGCTGATGTGACAAACCGGAAAGAGGTAAAGGCTCTTGCAGATGCAGCTGTCAAGCGCTTTGGCAAATTGGATGTTTTTATCAACAATGCGGGATTTATGCCGCTTTCCCCTTTGGCTGCAAATAAAGTCGATGAATGGGAGCAAATGATCGACATCAACATCAAAGGGGTTCTCTATGGTATATCCGCAGCTTTACCTCATTTTCAGACACAAAATAGTGGTCATCTAATTAATATCTCCTCAATCGCCGGGCATGTTGTTTTCCCGGGCGGCGCGGTTTATTGCGGCACAAAATTTGCCGTTAAAGCCATTTCTGAAGGATTTAGACAAGAAGTTGGTCCGCATATCCGCACCACCATAATTTCGCCCGGGGCAGTTAATACTGAGTTGGCTTCGCATATCACCGATGCCCACACAGTAGATGCCATGAAGGCTGTGCTTGAAATGGCCATCGATTCCGAAGCAATTGCCAGGGCAATCGCATTTGCGATTGAACAGCCTGCTGATGTCGATATTAATGAAATTTTGGTGCGGCCGACAGCTCAAACACTTTAGCCACAAAAATTTTGAATTTCCCTCGTAAACTTTAAAGCGATATTTTTAATAAATACGATTATCGCAAAGAGACTGTATTTTTGCATGATGCAACTGGGTATACTTTTATTAAATATTTTTGTAAAATAAAACAAAATTAATTAATTTATAAAAATAATCTAAAGATCGACGTTGAGATACTCTTCTATGAATTCTTTTTTATTTCAATTGCTGCTTTGCTTCATGATTTTAACACTTCCTATAGAGGCAAATGCCCAAATTAGCGTAGGAGTAGGCCAAGCAGAATTGACTCCTCCACCTGGTACGCCTTCTGCAGGATATTCAGAGCGGAAAGGGGAAGGAATGGAAGGCGTGCACGATCCTTTGCTAGCCTTGGCGTTGCTTATTGATAATGGTTTAAAGAAAATTGTTTTGTGCAGCGTGGACCATTTAGGATTTACTTATGGAATGTATCAGGCTATTGCAGATCAAGTGCACCTTCACCCTGGTTTAGAAGCCTGTGAAATTTATATTGGATCCTCTCACACGCATTCAGGTGGCGGGGCCTACTTAGACCTTCCGCTTATTGGTGAAAGTCTTGCTGGACCTTATGATGCTCAATTGACAAAATTTGCGATTCAAAAAACAGTGGAGGCTATTATACAAGCTAGCCAAAAATCAGTTTTAGCTAAAATTGGCATTGGGTATGGGCAAGCGGATGCGATCAGCCGCTATCGAGGACTATGGCCAGTCGACATTGATCCTCTTGCAGATGTTACTATTTTGAAAATTACTGATCTCAATGACACCCCCATAGCTGTTTTATTTAATTATCCGCTCCATCCAACTCTCCTTAAAAGTCAAAATCGTCTTTTCTCCGCAGATTTTGTTGGCTATGCGCGCGAGCATCTGAAAAATACTCTGGGGGAGGGGGTGCAGGCTATGTATTTTAATGGCGCCCAGGGAGATATTATCCCCGTGGTTTCAAATGAAGAAGATCGCTATGCATCTTGCCAGGACGTGGGAGAAAAGTTGGCGAATACAGTCGCCAAGATCTGGGCGACAACTGAAGCCATTTCTACGCTCGAAATTGATTTTCAGAAAGAGGCTTACGCCTTTACACCACAACCCACTCCTTTTGGACTTAAACTACCCATCGAAAAATATGAAACAGAGATGAATATTTTAGTGCTGAATCGTCTGCATGCTTTCATAACGATCCCTGGCGAATTGAGCTGCCTCTATGATAAATCGTATAAAGAGTTTGGCAAGAGCCTAGGCTATTGCAATGTTTCAATCCTGGGTCTTATCAATGATGCCCATGGGTATATTATTTTACCGGCAGCTTGGCAGCATAAAACTTTTGAATCCACTTTATCTTTTGGAGGAGAAAATTATGGTGAAACGCTCAAAGACCGAGTGTTTTTACTCTTAAAGGGTTACGCTCCTAATTAATTAGAACCTCTATTTTAATATTATTAATTAATGTTATAATTAGTTTATTAAATACTGTTAATTGAGGTTTTAAATGCTCCCTAACTTTAATGTAAAAATTCAAGATAGCGGAAGACTAGGATTCGAGCCCTTTATTCAAGAGGATTCCTCCCATCGAGGAATTAAAGTGAATAAAGCGCTTGTTAAAATAATTAAAAATATCTTTTCGCACATTGGCGTGGGAAAAGGGACGATTAACATTTTAGATTCTAATAAAAAAGTATGGAGCATTAATAAACAGAGTGCGATCAATTGGGTTTTAAAAAACGACACCACTGCAGATCCAAAGATTGTCAAGAAAATGAAGAATCAAGAGCTGATTGAAAAAATCCTCTTCTTGTACTTAAAAAAAGAGGCGAGTCTTGGCAATGCCGATGCACAGTATAGGCTGGGCATGATGTATGCCAATGGGAAAGGAGTTGCAGAGTCCACTGTTGAGGCCTTTCAACTTTACCAGAAATCCGCGCAACAAGGCAATCCATTTGCTCAATTTCAATTAGGTGTTTTATATGACCTAGGCAAGGGAACTGTACATGCGCATGAAGAAGCAGAAAAATTATATAAACAAGCCTATCCAGGTCTGCGTAAAGCTGCTGATGAAGGGAGTGCTGAGGCCAAAATTTGTCTGGGCACGATGTATCTCAATGGGTTTGGTGTGAAAAAATCGGAAGAACAGGCTTTAGATTTGTATTTATCCTCTGGAGAAATGAAAGATCCTTATGTGCTAAGAAATATAGGGCAGATCTATTCAAATGGGGCACTGAAATCAGAATCAAAAACTTTTGAATACTATTTATTGGCTGCAAAACAAGGGGATATTCTCGGGCAAATTTATGTTTCAGGGATGTATTTTGAAGGAAGAGGTGTTCCAAAATCAACTCGAAAAGGTATCTATTGGTTAGAAAAAGCTGCAAAGCAAGGCGATCCTATTGCACAGTACCAAATAGGAACTATTTATTATGAAACTGGTCTTCTAACTAGACAAAGGGGAATTGATTACCTTCAAAAGTCAGCTGCACAGGGAAATTGTGAAAGCTTGGTTAAGCTTGGTAAGTTATATTTACATTTTCAGATTCAGTTCCCGAGAATCGACTATAGGGCATCAATTGCTAAAGGGATTGAGCTTCTTCAAAAAGCTGCTGATAAAGACGATAGCGAAGCTCAGTATACTTTAGGGCAAGCTTATGGTATAGGCCATTTTGTAACGCAATCTGATGAGATGTCTATGGCCTGGTATTGCAGAGCTGCCGAAAATGGCCATGAGGGAGCGCTAAAAGAATTACAGAAAAATAAACCCTTTTTTCTAAAGCGTCTTAAAGATAATTTCATTAAAGATTTAGGTATAGATGCAGAGCACCCTTATTCCTTTACGGATATTTTAAAAATTTATCAGCGCGAGGCTCTCAAGAGACACCCAGACAGAGTTGGAAGTGAAGAAGCAATGTCACAATTGAATACAATTCGAGACAACCTAGTCAAAGAATTGCAAAATATTCTAGGGGGGGATCTAGGATGGGGAAGGGAACTGTTAGAAAAAGCCGATGAGCAGCTAGGTTAACACTAAACTTCTTTCAAAAAGAGCCATTTATAATAAAAAATGGGTTGTTTTCTAAATAATTTTTTTAGATTTTTGATCCGTTCCTTCTACGGGCTGGGAATGTTCTTCCGAAAATGAAAAGTTTTTCAATAGGCTAAGAATTTCCCTTCCTGTAGCCTTAAAGTTTTTCCCATCGACCTGGATTGTAATTAAATACGTGCGATACTGTGTGAAATAAAAAGCTTGCCACACAACGGAGCCATCGGGAACTCTGGTTACCATATAGTTTCCCTTTGCACCTTCGCCATTGATAATGGATCCTTCAGTGATGAGATCAATTTTCTGCTGACGCACATTTTTCATAGACTTTTTCCAATTATTTTCAAGCTCTTCCTCAGTGGGTTTCTTAGATAAAAGATAGCGCGCAGTCGCCACACTTCCGGCAATGAGTTCGTCGCGTCTGGCAAAGAATCGATGCATCGTAAATTCCGCTCCATCAGATTCCCCTGGAAGTTTTAGGTCCAGACCTTGAAAAAGCCATGAAACCGGCAGGATCATGGAAAAATTCGCTGACGGATGCGTGTGTTTTTTGGTTTGTGCAATCACCTTAATTTTCGAGCCCTTTCGCATCACTTCAAAAGGTGTCACAATGAGGCAATCAGCTTGGGGATGAGGAGATTCAGTGATCTGCCCAAAGCGCTCAATCCACGCATAACGTTCTTCTTCCTCAAGATCTTCTGCAGGACATTCAAAGTATATATTATAGAGAAATGCTTTTCCTTGAAAACTCATATGAATTTTAAAGAGTCCTTGATCTTCCAGGGCGATTATTTTTTTATCAGCCTGATGTTGAGTTGTATAAATTTTTATATTTTCGTCAGCGGCAATGCCATAAAGCTGGTCCAGGTTTTCTTGGCGAGGAAAAAATTCGATTGAAATGAATTCCTGGTCATTGTCTTCGGGCATAATAAAAATCTTTTTTTGCCAGTAAGGCAACACAGGGTCGCAAAGCATCCAATTGCGAGCATCAGTCGGAATTGAGACCCGGGGCAATTGATACGGTTCAGCAGCCTGGCAATTGGAGATCCACAAAATGGCATAAAGAAGAATTGAAAAGGTCCATTTAAAAGTATGCATAAGCGTATCCTTTTTTTGAGAATAAATTGATAAAGCATTGGATGTTTTAAATCAATTTTTTATTGAAAAGACGTGCACAATCTATTCATTTAAAATAGTTTTTATGTTTTGATGAAGAAAAATTTCTCCAGGAGGAAACCCATGAAAAATGAGAATGTCGATCTTGAGCTAGCGATCCCAAATACACTTGGTGCGGAAGCCTGTGAGGCGGTATCGAGAGCTATTAATCCATTAGTAGCCGATGCTTTTGCGTTGTATGTGAAAACAAAAAATTTCCACTGGCATTTGGCGTCTCCCCATTTTCGGGACTACCATCTCTTATTTGACGAACAAGCTGAGCAAATCTTTGCCATGATCGATGTTCTGGCCGAACGTGTGCGTAAAATGGGGGGAACCACAATCCGCTCTATTAGCCATATCAGCCAACTTCAGACCATAAAAGATGACAATGATTCCTTTGTGAGTGCTCGAGAGATGATTCAACGCTTGATGGAAGACAATAAACACTGCACGAATCAAATGCGTAAAGCGCATGCCGTTTGCGATGATCACGGAGATGTAGCCACTGCGAGTCTGCTTGAAGTATTTATTGACGAAACAGAGCGCCGCGTATGGTTCCTTTATGAAACACAGGTCGAGATTTAAACCTATTCGTGGCCCAGCACATAGCTAAAGATCAAAGGAGCCACGATCGAAGCGTCTGATTCAATGATAAAGCTAGGCGTCTCAACGCTTAGCTTTCCCCAAGTGATCTTTTCATTGGGTACGGCACCGCTATAGGATCCATAAGAGGTCGTGCTATCGCTGATTTGGCAAAAATAAGCCCAGAGAGGAATCTCTTCATGCAGGTCTTGCCGCAGCATTGGGACCACGCAAATGGGAAAATCGCCTGCAATCCCTCCCCCAATTTGAAAAAAACCAATGTGCGAAGTTTGGCTCTGCTGCACTCTATACCATGAAGCTAACAAGGCCATTTGCTCCAGACCTGATTTAACCAGACCATAATTCCTAAGATCCTTCGACAATACGTGAGAGACAAAGATATTGCCTAAAGTAGAGTCTTCCCAGCCAGGTGTGAAAATGGGAAGATTTTTTTCTTTGGCAGCGATGACCCACGAATCTTTGGGGTCGATTGCAAAGGTTTGCTGAATAGCGGGATGCTCTAATAATTGATAAATATACTCGTAAGGAAAATAGGCTTTGCCAGATTCTTCGGCACTTTTCCACAGGCTTAACATGTGTTTTTCAATGCTTCGAATGGCTTTGTCTTCTGGGATGCAGGTGTCAGTGACGCGATTCATGCCTTTTTGCAGAAGTAATTGTTCATCAGCTTTGGAAAGAGAGCGGTAATTAGGCAAACGCAAATAGTAGGGGTTAGCTATCAAATTAAAAATGTCTTCTTCTAAGTTAGCCCCTGTACAGCAAATGGCGTGGACTTTATCTTGACGAATCATTTCTGCCAGAGAGATGCCAAGCTGAGCTGTGCTCATAGCTCCTGCTAATGTCAAAAACATTTTTCCTTGGTGTTCCAGATGTTTGATCCACCCCTCAGCGGCATCGACACAAACTGCAGCATTGAAGTGTTTGAAATGTTTTTGCATGAAACGGCGTATATTCATGAGGATGTCTTTGGGGGAAAAAATTTAAAACTGAGAAATTTATAAATAAGTTTAGCTGTCAAGTAGTCAGGAGCCAGGTTATAAGAGGAAGGGCAAAGTTCCATTACATCGAAACCGACAATCTTTTTTGTTTGGGCAATCCGTTTAAACAAAGTCATCACTTGATCCCATTGCAAACCACCAGGTTCAGGTGTACCAGTGGAAGGCATAAGTCCCGAATCAAACACATCGACATCAAAAGTGATATAGATGGGTCCTTGTAATTTTGCAAGGACCTGATCGATCCAGGCAGGATTGCTCGCAATTTCATGAGCAAAAAAAGTATTGGGGGGATCGAGATTCTCCAGTTCTTCACTGCTCATGCTGCGAATGCCTACAGAGACAATTTGGACAACTTGCGAAAGCTCCTTGACACGAGCCATGACGCAAGCATGGCTCCAGGGATTATTTTCGTAGCTAGTTTGTAAATCAGCGTGGGCATCAAATTGGACAACAGTTAATAAACCATAGTGCTCAGCGTGGGCTCTAATGGCGGCATAGGAAATAGAATGTTCGCCCCCTATTGTAACCACAAACTTGTCTTGGACGATCCAGTTCTTGATACGGCGGTAGGTCGATTCCAGCATTTCTACTGAGGTAAACTCGAGGATGGCATCATCGGTATAAATTCCTTTTCGATAAACTTCTGAGCCGGTTTCGATATCGTATAGCTCCAAATTGCGCGAAGCTTCAATAATAGCTTCAGGGCCATTGTCGCTACCTTTTTGATACGTTGAGGTTTTGTCGAAAGGCACAGGCAAAATGACAATCTTCGCAGAAGATTTGTGTGCAAATTTATCCGGTAAGCCAGCAAATCTTCCCTGGATGCCGTGCCCTTGTCCGATAGGATGCTGTGTATCCATTAAACCACCAGGTAAGTATAGCTTTCTAAGGATTGTTTAAATTTTTTCTTCACTTCTGCAGATTCCGTTAATGTGATGCGCCCGACTCTCAATGAAAGCTCAATCAAAGTGTGGAGTTGAGTCATGATTTTTTCGGTATTGTACTGTTCATAGTGGAGAACTTCTTCCACTGTATCTCCCTCAACAAGACGCGAAAGCTCCCACTGCCCATTTTCCGCTACTTCCGCATGCACAACATTTGTATCGCCAAATAAATTGTGCAGATCGCCTAAAATCTCTTGGTAGGCGCCCACTAAAAAAATTCCTAGATAATAAGGTTCGCCCGTGTAGGTATGTAATTTGAGATACTTTGTGGTTGCTTGATCGCCAATAAAAGTATCAATTTTGCCATCACTATCACATGTCAGATCCGCTAAAATAGCTTGATGGGTGGGATTTTCGTCTAGCCGATGGATGGGCATGATGGGGAAAAGCTGACCGATACCCCAAGAATCAGCTAAGGACTGAAAAACGGAAAAATTGCAGAAATAGGTTTCTAGCAAGATTTTATCGAGCTCTTCTAGTTCTTCTGGAATTTGCCGTAGTTGCTGATAGAATGTGCGAATCTTTGCGAGAAGAAGCTGTGTCATTTTTTCGGCATAGGCTCTTTCTTTTAAATTCAGTTTGCCATAGATAAATTCCTCTAAAATGCGATTTTTTAGTTCCATCACATCGTGGAAGGTTTCTCGGCAATTTTTTAAGGAAAGTTCTGCCTCGAGCTCATTCAATGTTTTTAAAAGAGCTGGGTGTTCAAGAATTTTCCAATTCTCCTTAGAGGTTGGAGGTGCCGTGACATCGATCACTTCAATAACCAGGACTGAGTGATGAGCGACGAGTGCACGACCGGCTTCTGTAATAATCACGGGATCGGCTACCCCAGCAGCAAGGCAGGCTTCGCCGATGATATACACGACATCGCGCGCATACTCTTCAATGGAGTAATTCATGGAGGAGTCAGTTGCACTTTTAGAGCCATCATAATCCACGGCCAGTCCGCCCCCGACGTCAAAAAAACTTAAAAAAGGCAGCATATTTGCCAGTTCTGTGTACATTTTTGCGGCTTCCTGGAGAGCCTTTTTGATGGATTCGATGGTGGTGATTTGACTTCCCAAATGAAAATGCAATAGTTTTACTAAATGCGTTTTTTCTTGAGCCTGCAGCATTTCAATGCAAGAGACAATTTCATGGGCAAACAACCCAAATTTGGAATGTTCACCCCCGGAAGATTTCCAGCGGCCAGAGCCGGGATTTGATAATTTCATCCGAAATCCGATCTGTGGATCCACCCCTAATTGGGCGGCTGTATCTAAAACGAGCTTAAGCTCATAGGCTTGTTCAATGATGATTAAAGTCTGACGCCCTAATTTGCTTGCCATCAAAGCCAGGGAAATATATTCGGCATCTTTATAGCCGTTGCATAGGAGCATACTTTCGGGGATGTTTTCTAAGGTTAGTACGGCAATCAGTTCAGGCTTACTGCCGACTTCAAGGCCTAATGTGTACAATCGACCGGCTTCCAGCATAGTTTCAATCATATGGCGTTGCGGATTGACCTTAATGGGAAAGACCATGCGATGCGTGTTGCGATAGTTAAATTCTTGGATGGCATTTTGAAAAGCGGAGTTTAGCGTGTGGAGGCGATCGCGAATGATGCCGTTAAAGCGGATGAGAATGGGGGCGTCAATCCCTTGTGCGACCAAAGATTTCATCAACCCATACAGATCCCCCTCAGCCTTTTGGCGTGTAGGCTTGACCACTACATGCCCAAGGGGGTTGACTGCGAAGTAGTCTTCGCTCCATCTTTTGATCCAATAGTGGTTTTCAGGCTGCATGTGCTATCCCTAGAATTATATACAGCATTCCGCTGCAGTATAAATATGGGTATAGCGCATGCAAAAGTTTACAACAACTTTTTTACATCGTTAAAGAAATCGGGGTGCTTTCGATACCTTCACCGTTCACGGCGGTTAGCTTATACACATCCTTCTTTTTTATCACGCGCTTATGATCTTCATAAGTGAGAGGGCTAGACGCTGAAATAGTTGCAATTTTGGTATCATTGCGGAAAAGATGGTAGCAGACAACATGCGGATCCGGACTGGCTGACCATTTAAGGATATTCACCAAATCATACTGAAGAAGAAATTCAATCTTGACTTGTTTACCCTTAAAGTTGGTTGGTGGCAGCGGGGCTAAAGGAACATCCTTGTTGGGATTTTTGGTGAAAGCTGCGTGAATTTGATTTTTCAGATTTCCATAACACCACACCGCCGTGGCTTGACCGGTGGCATTCATCGAGAGTTTAGGATTGGTGGATGTTTCATCCGGATTGGAAAGAAGTGTAGGCAGGTCATCCCAAGTGCGGTTTGCTTGCGTATAATGATTAGAATAAATCACCCCTTTCCCTGCAGGATTATCTTTTTCCCAAACTGCATAGGCATTACCATCGGCATCAATGTTAAGGTTAGGGTGGGCTAACTGTTCTCCATTTTGAGCAGTGTCCAAAAATCTTGGGTTTTCCCAAATGCCATTGGCATACTGACTTGTCATTAGGAAGTAGTCGTTATTGTTTGAATCTTTGGAGATCCAGAGCGCGATTCCTCGATCGTACGCATCGAAAGTGACTTTAAGAGATTGGATGGCGTGATTCGCAGGAGGCACATAGACTGATTGTGGCATTCCATACAGGGTGTTTGCATAAGCTATCGAACTAATTCCCTGCGTGCTTTGGTCATTCCATAGAAGGAGGGCATGACGGGAATTATTCATTGCTACGGCAGTAATGGCAGATGTCGCCTGGAGAAGATCTGTAGAGAGATCGGTAACATTCCATATAGTGCCATCGTAATAAGCGGCTTGAAGCATTAAAGGGTTGTTTTGGCTCCATAATGCCATGGCTTCTCCCGATGGAATCCCAGCTAAAGCTGAGCTGGTTGACATATCGGCTGTGCTTAAAATCGCTTGTTCACCAATCCAAGAAGTATTAAAGCGGTTGGTATGTATATGGAAGGAGGCATCTAAAAGATTTTGACTAGGCCAAAATGCTAATACCTGATTTGAGGCACTGAGATGTAGTCGAGGGAGGGCCGAATATTGCATAGAAAATAAAGCTGGATCAGAAAGGGGCGTCACAGGACTCCAACTATTCTGAGTCAAAAGTGCACTTCTTAATAAATAGGTAAAGCTGAAGGTGTCAAATTCCATCCATGCTGCAGCGGCATTGCCAGAAGCATTGACAGCCAGCTCACAGCTTTTATAAATAAAGCCCTGGGTCGGGAAATTTTGCGGCTTTTGCGGAACGCCATTCACAAGCTGAACCGCTCTCGGATAGAAATCGGCTAAATCATCCGAAACAGTGGCTATAATGACAGCATTTCCGTTTGCATCTACTCCTACATTAGGATTTTGGGTAGACAAGGCATTAAAGACCGTCACCGGTGGGGCCCACTCACCGTAGAGGGGTGTTTGACTGAAAAAGGCCATAACGATTGCAAGATAAAAAAGGCGAGTGCAAGGCGTGCGTTTCATAGATGTTCCATTTGTCAAAATGTTAAAAGGAGCATAATTCATAATTCAATATTTAATTTCAACTGAGGATTTAAAAAATATGCGGAAAGGTTAAAAGGTGGGTTGTGAAGCATTCACGGGGGAGCAGCGAGACACTGAGGACGCATGGCCTTTCTCAGTGTCTCAGAGATTCACTAATTAACTGCAATGCCTAATTTCTTCAAGCAGGCGAGATTTTCAGCAGTTTGCGCTCGTAAGACTTCGGCAATATCTTCTACGGATAAAAGGGAAAGCGGCTGCATTTTTTGCTTTTTTTCTTCTTCAGTATCGTACTCTGATACTTCTTGAGTGGGATCTGGGATAAAAAATTCAAGCAAAATTTTTTCACGGATTCGCTCATTTATAGTTTCAGGAATACTTTCGAGCAGTGCCCTAAGAGTTTGCTTATCTTGAATAAGGGGAGCAAGATCCAATGGGCGTATTTGCAAGGATTGAGAGTCTTTTGCAGAGAGGCAGTACCCTAAAAAGGCCGCTTTTCTTAGATCCAGATCAGGATTATTTAAACAGTCTTTTATAATTTTAAATACAATTGTATTTGGCAGGTAATCCACTTTGGAGTAAATGTCCTTAAAAAGGATTGAAAAATCGAAATTTTTATTTTCACCCTTCAATTTTTCAACCATTAAGACCAATCCATTCACAAAATACTCAAGGTTGTTTGTGTAAAATTTGGGAGGCAGAGGTGTTAGGTAGTTTTTAGAAAATTGTTTTTTGTCTGAATAAAAATTAAACAGCTGCACATCCAATAGTAAATTGGCGGAATGTTGCTTATCTTTTACAGATTCGTACAGGGCTTGAAATTTAGGCAGGATCGAATGCTTCAAGTAAGGAGCGAAAATGACTTCAAATTTTTCTAGGCGAGTTTTACGATCGTCTGGGACAAACTGCTTCATGAGTTCCCATTCTTTAGGGATGAACGTTTTGTCCGCATCGGGCGCAGAGGCTTGTAATTGATGAGCTAAATCCCTGAGTTGAGGGATCGATAAATCGCGGGCGACTTCTGGGAGCACATCAAAGAGTTCAGCAGAAAGGTCGGGAGCTTTTTCTATCCACTTGAGGGCTAAAGGGACTTTCTGATTTGGATTTAACAGGGAGAAAAGGTGTTTTCTATCTTCCGAATTTTTACAATTTTCTGTATGGTTCAGGAGTTGTTCTAGACTCATCAATTGGGCATATTCAGGAAATACTTTTAAGATTTTTTGAGGATCTGCATTCGTCAAAAGCTTTGCTGCCTCACAGAAAGTTAGCAATTCGGTTTTAGTTTCAGGTTTTACGAGAAGCTCCAAAAGTTTAAGAAGGATATCAATTTTTTGTGCATTTGATTGATCAGAAGGAATTTGCAGCTGGGTTTGCATTATTATCTCTTTCCATATATCGACACCAAGCACATTAACAATAGGTGAAAGAGCTTGATCTGTTGGTTGCGCACTTAAGTCCTTAAGTAACGAGACGCAGACTTCTTTGGAAGTTGTTCTTTTAGTTTCGCAGTTAAAAAGAGCTTGAATGACTGCATCTAGAGAATGAGTGGGGCTGCTTCTTAATTTGCTTTTAATCTTTTGATACAAAGACACTGCGTCTTCAACCGCCAAGGTTTTAATAAAGTCTTCCAGCTTGGTACTTGCTTGCCCTAACTGTTCTTCAGAAGAAATTTTCTTGTGGGAATCGGGCTTTGGAACGGTTGGTGTTTTCTTTTGAAGAATGTTAGAAATGTTATATGTGGCAAAAGTGTCGATTTTAAAAATGGCGGCAATTAACCAGGGAAGCAATAAAAATCTCAAGACGCGTATTTTTCGGTCATTATGTTTTTTTGCACCCTCCGCTAATTTTTTTTGAAGAGCTTGCAGTTGCTGATCTGTCCCAACAAAAGAGCTTTGGTTAGCTAGTGTAATAATTTTCTTTAGCTGAAAGAGTTCGCTTGAAGAACCATTTTTGCGTCTACTGATCCAACTTTCCTTATTCAAGACCTCAACTTCATAGTGAGAAGCCTTGCTTACATCTTTTTTTAAAATAAAATAGCCAGAGTTTATTGAAGTTAAGTCGATAGCTGGGATTGTTAAAATTGGCTTCATTGTTGTTTCCTATGAAATGTAAATAAACCCTAAAAAATATCATATAAACAAATTTACGACTACTAATAAAAAATAGTTTAACGTAAAGTGACACTCCATTAGTTTTTTGAAGTACTATTAAATTACAGACAGATCTATCTTTGCGTAAACCATTTTGTGAATACTTTATTGCAAGCTTTTAGTTACCTTCTTTTTCACTCCCATCAAAGCTCACCTGGCTATAATTTTTTAATTCAGTAAGGAATTTTTGTGTAAAAATTTTATTTGTCTCTTCTTGAATGCGATCTAGTTCAGCTTCATGAGCTTGACATTCGAGGGTATTAATCCACTCTGCTCTTGAAAATCCTTCAGTAATTTCATCTAAGAACTTTTTTGTTTTAACTAATGAAGGTTCTTTCTCAACAAAATAATTAAACATACCGAAAATGAAGGCATGCTCCTCCTTCTTGATCCCATCATTTAATAGTTGCAACCATTTTTCTAACATGGAATCTTTTTCCTGTGCATAGTCGACTTTCAAATCTTCTGAAATTCTAGATTCCAATCGAGCTACAGATGAAGGGGTCATCAAGAAAAAGATAAAAGAATACGTAGGGGTATTTGTTTTGTGATGATGGCTATAGCAGATATGAGTCGCTTCGGATACCAGCTTAAAAAATGAGGGGTAGTTTTTTTCATAAATCCCCCAGTCGAGATAGATATCCATAATGGTTTTCCAAAGAGAGAGGTATTGATTGGCCTTCACATCTCCAGGTTCGAAGCCATCGAACCGTTTCAAAAAATCCTTGGCAAATGTGTGTAAAGTTTTAAATGTAGACGCATTCACTTGCTGCATCTCTAGGGAGCGGCACTGCATCAGTAAGTAGGCTCCTCCCAGGAAAATGATCGGATGAGCTTTTGACTGAATTTTTTGAATGAGTGAGATGACCAATTCGAGAGTTAGACTTTCAGGTTGGAGAGAAAAGAGGTACAAAAGGTAAGGAGAAACCTTTGTGTCTTTGGGTTTGGGAAAAGTTTCAATCAGTTGATTCAAAATTTCTGCTGTAGGAGGTTTATCAAAGGATCCATTGACGTAAGCTAGGCACGTCATGAATGTTGAATTTTTCTCGGGCCAAAAATCCGAACGTTGTAGGAATTCAAGACAATTTTGTTTATGGAGTTGACCTAGTGTTAATTTTTCTTTTACTAAATCAGAGTCAAGTGGAGAAATTTTCGTGAAAAAATCGAGAAAGGTTCTTTGTAAATAATCGAATTCACTAGGTCGGCATGCTGGACGATCTTTTAGTAGGTTTTCTGTAAATTTTTTTAAATGGAGAACATTTTGCGTATACAACTTGATTTTTAATGCTGAAGTTCGATGAAGTGCTAATCGAGCCATCGCATCCCCTTCACACTGAATTGTAAGGTATTGTTTTTGAGCTAGATTGAGGCAGCTAGCATTTACTATAAACTGCTTAAGTCGATCGAGGATATGCGTAGCCTGAAGGTATAATTCCCCTTTTTTGTCTTCCATCTCGTCAATGAGGAAAAAGTAGAGGGAAAAACAGGTGAGCATTTTGAGCCAAAAAAGTTCAACACTCTTTTCATGAATCACATTTGAGTTGTGTAATTTTAAGTCACCCAGATGATTCTTATACTGATCAAGAGTTATTACAAATTTTTTAACGGAGATATCAATTTCACTATGAACTTGTGCTTGTGCCAGCAAGTAATCAAAGGATCGTGTTAAACATTGTCTGAGTAAAGTTGGGTGCGAGGAGAGGGCTTCAGGAGGTTTAGGTTTCGTCAAAAATTTGGGAGCATTTTTATGCAGTAAGCATTTGCCCGCTTGCTTGATATCTTCGGCTGCTCCAGTCTTCAACAAAATATCAATCACTCTTCCAAATAAATGATCATATTCATGATGCGGGGAACCTTGAAATTGACTGATCGCAAGATATAAAAATATCCCGCAGTCTCTTTGCGAGAAAAACATTGGAAAGCCATTGGTGTTTTCTGCGTCTAAATCATGTAATAGAACCAGGGCTTTAACGAGGAGCATATAATCGACGGGTTGTTTAGTGAGGCTCCAACATTCCCCGGTTTCGACTAACTGTGCTGTCAAGCTATATCGATCAATGCCAGGCAGCAGGGCAGAGGAGTCTCCTATCACTGTTAATAAATGCGCCGATAGTTCTCCAAGATCATGTTTTTTATTTTTGGGAATTAATTTTCCCTTCCCTAATTTGTTTTTTTGCTCGGCAAGTTCGACTAAAAGTTTAAGGCAATTGATGTACTGACTGGTACATTGCGAGTGGGTGCATAGGTGGATGTAGAGTGGAATCAGTAATGCATAATATTTTTGCGACCATATTTGCTTATAATATTCACGATTCTCCTCAAATATTTGATAAAGAGCTTCCAGCAATCTATCATCTGCAATAAAATTTTTGTCCCCAGTGAAAATTTCTAAAGCCTTTAAGGTAATTTCTGGCAAAGAGGAAGGGCATTTAGAAGGATTCTGTGGCACTCTAGCTCGAGAGGCAGCTGCAACTTCTGAGAGGGTGGGTAAAAGAGGTCTATAAGCTTGCACTAAAGCTGCGGGTTGCAGAATCAATAGTTCTGAAAGAGTTAGGGTTCCTTTAAATTCCAACAGCAAATTCACCACAGTTTGCAAGTTGCGTAGTTTGTAAGTCGGATCACTCACAAGAAAAGTAAAATCTTTTTTTTGAGCGAGAAGGCGAAACATTTTTTCTTTCAAGTGCTGTTGAGGGAATTGGCTAAAAATCGCAAGTGTTTTTCCCCAAACTGCTGAATTGGAGATTTGTGTCATTTCTAAAATTAAGAGCACCTTTTCTAATTGTTCTATGGAAGGTTTGTGTTGCAATAAATGTTCCAAGAAACGCCTGCAAACAGCATTTTGGCAAGCTTCGGGTAAGCTGGTGCTTGATAAGCAAGCGCGCAAATCTCTTATTTTCGCCACCATTCCAAATTTAATTAAACAGGCCGTCACCTTTTCCACTGATTTGGTATTGAGCCGGGTTTGACTGAGTAAAAGTTTTAAGGATTGTTTGATTTGCGGAATGTTTTTGGAGTGATTAATTCGACAGAAGATTTCTAATTGAATGATAGGGATGATCTGCTCCATCTTTTTTTGCAAGTCCTCCAGGGTATTTTTGTCAGTAGATTCCTGGCTGAGATGTTGCAGTTCTTTAAATAGAAGGATGCTTTTTGGGTGTATGTGTTCGATAAGTTCTTGCATTGTTCGGTAGCTTTCTTCCACGAGTTCTTTTTCAGGCGGAAACTCAGCATAAAAACTCATCAGAATTTGAAAGCGAAATTTTAAAAAATTCTGAGAATTTTCCGGTTTGGAAAGGGCGCAAAGCTTTAAAAAATGGGTAACCAAAAGCTGTCTAGACCCAGCTTGTCGGACGAGGTAGCTAAGTAGCTGGAAAGCATCTTTTAAACTCTCTTTATCCTGACTCCATAAATCGACTAAATCCATCCCTTTTTGTAAAATTGGTCCCTTATTGAGCAGCCCAACTCCCAGAAAATAAATTAACCAGTGTCGTCGACCTAGTGGCGAATCCTCAAACATCTCTGTAAGATTTATTCCGAAGACAATACTTCTTGAAATGTATTGCATCCGTTGAGGTCCAGTTAATTGAAAAAAACTTAAATTTATTTTTGATGGAGAAGGGGTAAAAAAATTGTGGGTTGGATTAAAGCAACAACTATTTAATCCTGAGATTTCTTTCATCGATCATACCTGTTCAAATATTATGTGTTAATTCCTTTCGCTCTCGAAATCATGATGAAATTTAACAATTCAATGGATTGAAATATAGAAAAAGATTCGATAAAACAATTAATTAAAATTTTAAAAATATTCTTTAAGTTGTTTTAAAAATTAATGTTTTATTTTTTTGGGTAAACATATAAAATGACTTTTTTGTTAAAATTTAAAATCTAAGGTTATTATGATTCATCTAGGTTTCATCAGGTATTTTATAGTTCTTGCAACGCTTTTGTTAAGCACTTCTTATTCCCCGTTTATTCTTGAGGCTGTGGTTTATGAAACTAGTCAACAAAGTTTCATTCAAAACATTGAGTCAACTCCGCTTTTATTAAGTAATCATGATAAGGTGAGATATAAAGATCTTAATCCAGTCAATGGATCTGTTTATGAACTATTAAATAAAGCACAAAATTCCATTTTAATGATTACGTTTTCTCTTTCAGAAGAAAAAGTGATTCAGATGCTCAATCGTAAAGCTGAAGAAGGGTTAGAGGTTCAGGTTTTAATCGATCGCGATCATATGGCGGGATTGGCAGCGAAGCTGCATCCAGCCATTAAACTCACAACTCGTAAAACAGGGGAAGGCCATCTGCACCACAAAATTCTTGTGGTGGATCAAGCGTATGTCTGGTTGGGTTCGGCGAATTTTACTTACGATAGCTTCATGGTCCGTGCGAATTTAGTTGTTGGATTTTACAGCCCTGAAATGGGAGCGGCTCTTACTGAAGAAGCCTTGCATATTGAATCTCAAACCCCACGCACCCATGCCTTGCCTTTAACTGTGAGCTTCGATGAACAATTTCTAGAGCTGTATGTCCTACCGCACAACCCTCCCAAAAATCCGCGTCCCCTGGAAACTCAAATGAATGAAATGGCGAAACAAAAGTTAATTAGTCTGATTGATGAAGCGCAAGCGAGTATTAAAGTTTCGATTTGCGTTCTGACTTTTAAAGACGTTAGTCGAGCGTTGATCCGCGCCCAGCAAAGGGGGGTTAACGTGGAAGTTGTCGTTGCAGGCAACATGCATGAAGAGGCGGTACAACTTTTAGTGAAGGCTGGCATTCCTGTCAAGGAAAGCAAGCAAGCTCCTCATCAGAAATGGATGTATATTGACCAAACGATTCTACTCAATGGTTCTCCGAATTGGAGTATGAGCGCTTTTTCAAGAGGAGATGAAAGTTTTATCGTCCTTTACGCACTTTCCTTAGAGCAACAGGCAACGATCGAAGAGATTTGGCGAAGTGTCCGAGGAGGCTAGTTTAGACAATCCTCTTTGGCTTTTTTCCAATAGTCAGTGAGGACTTCGAAGGATTGATGCTGGAGGTCGGCATGACCATCCCGAATGGCTAACTCGACTAATTTGTTGTATCTTTTTTGAAATTTTTCGGTGGCTTTAAGCAGCGTTTCATGGGGATCGAATGCGCAAAAAACAGCTAAACTGGCTGTAGCTTGCATGAGATCTCCAATTTCTTCTTGCAAATGCCCACGATCTTTTTTTTGCCAGGCCTCCTCAATCTCGCGGCATTCGCTTTGAATTTGCTCGATGAGTTGGCTGAAGTGTTCCCAGTAAAAACCAAATTGGCGTGCGATTTTTTCTTGCTTCTCGACTTCTTTAAGTAAACAGCTTTCCATAAATTAACTCCCGGTAGATTGATAACGGCACACACCAAAGTTCCATAATTGACAAGCTAAGAATAAAAAAGCAATTCCCGCCAGAGGAGTAGTCATGCCCAGCCAAAAGGGTAAATCTTCTTGCTTTAATAGGATCGCTATGGGGTAATAGGCCACACAAGCGAGTGGAATAATGAAGGTAAAGAATCCTTTAAACCACGGTTTATAGATATGCATAGGGTATTGGCCTGATTCAAGGCCGCCGTAAGTGACGATGTGCATCAGTTCCAAGGTCTCAGTTGTCCAGAAAGCGAGCGTGGCTTGGATGATAAATAAGGCATAAAATAAACTAATGATCCCGATAATCGCGAGCAGAATGATTAAAGCATTCATTGAATAAAAAGCGATTCCCAGTTCACTACAGCCCCATCCCAACACCAGCAGTCCCTGGATAAATCTCCCGACTCGCATGATCTGCACTTCGCGCGAAGCGACTTGGACTAATGTGCTAATGGGGCGCAGCAGTAACCGATCAAACTCACCGCTTTTCACAATTTGACTAAATGTGTCAAATCCTCTAGCAAAGGCCTCGGCCACAGCAAAACCCATGTGCATCATCCCATAAATCAGAGCAAGCTCCGGGAAAGACCATCCTTTGATGATTTTAAAGCGATCAAAAAGGACCCATATGCCGATGATGTCGACTAAGGTTGAAAGAAAGTGAGCGAAAGCCAACATCAAGAAAGAAGCCCGATGCTGCATTTGGCAGCGAAAAGAGCAGGTGAGAAGTTTAAAATATATTTTCACTTGCGACATCACACCTTATCCTCCCAGAATGACAAATCGTTTGATGGCCCGTTTTAAGAGCCATTTACCCGCTAAGACAAAGAATAAAAACCAAACAAGTTGAAATCCAATATACTGAAAGACATCATGTGTAGGAATTATGCCTACATATATTCTGGAAGGGATATCAATAATCCCCCTAAAGGGTTGTAAATTTAAAAAAGGTTGCGTCCAGCTAGGAAATAATGGAAGCGGCACTGTCATCCCTGAAAGGAGGAGTGTGATGTGAGGTAAAAGACGCTGGATCCCTTCACCAGAGATTGTCCAAAAAAGACTAATGATGACCAATGTCGTGATGGCTGAGGAAAGAAGAATAGCAGCCGATAATGAAAAGATAAACGCTATCGCTGCATGTAAAGACACCGGAGCAGGGAGGGCGTAGACTACTCCTGCAAACAGGAAAAGCGGAATGCTACGCATCAAAGCGGGCACAAGGCGCATAGCGACTGCCCTAAAAAACCATAAAAAATACAGGTCAAGCGGGCGCAGCAACTCATAGGCGACGTTGCCCGTTTTAATTTGCTGCTCAAGTTCTTTGTCTATATTCCAGGGAATTAATTGTAAAAAGGCTTGGCCTAACCAGATAAAAGTAATGGCTTGAGCGAGCGTTAAAGGTTCTGCAGCGCCCGATTGGGCATAAAAAGCCTCCAAGATCATCACTTTGATAAATCCCCAAAAAATCTGCGTAGCTAGTCCGGCAAGAGCCGCGGAGCGGTATTGCAACAATACAGATAAACGGGCTTTAAGAACTGCTGAATAAGCTTTCATAGGTTAACATCTTGATAGAATCTAGCAATGATTTCTTCGACAGGAGGATTTTCCACAAAGAGATCGCGGATAGAATATTTTGAGGTGACCCGAGCAATCAGGGCTTGGGTTGAAATCAAACTGGGATCAAAACTGAGCCAAACGCGTTGACCCTCTTGCTTAATAATTGGAGCCTGTGGATCACTAATCCATTCCTGATCATGCAGGAGGTCTACAATCAGGCGACGCTCGGGGGCCATCTTCTTCCGAAGGCTTCCCAAACAGCCATCCAGAAAGATCTGTCCCTCATTTAAAATCAAAACACGGCTGCATAAGGATTCAATATCATCCATATCGTGCGTGGTTAGCATAATTGTGACTTTGCGTTCTTTGTTGAGCTTGCGGATAAAATTGCGCACGGCAATTTTGCTAACAGCATCTAGTCCGATGGTCGGCTCATCCAAAAAAAGGATTTTGGGTTCATGCAGCAAAGAAGCCGCGATATCGCAACGCATGCGCTGCCCTAAGCTTAGTTGGCGAACCGGGATCTCAAGAAGTCTGGAAAGTTCGAGTGCTTCAGTTAAGGAATCGAGACTTCTTTGATAAGCCGCATCTGAAACATTGTAGATATCTTTCAAGAGTTCGAAAGATTCAATAACAGGCAGGTCCCACCACAGTTGCGTGCGTTGTCCGAAAATAACGCCAATTTCTTTAACAGTTTCGATGCGATGTTCCCAGGGAGTGCGCCCCATGACTTTAACTTGGCCGCCGTTGGGAACTAATATGCCCGATAGGATTTTAACCGTCGTACTTTTGCCTGCTCCATTGGGTCCAATATATCCGACAAGTTCTCCCTCATTGATCTGGAAGGAAACGCGATCCAATGCAATTTTTGTGACATATTCGCGGGAAAAGAGAGAAGCCAGGCCCCCGAAAAAACCTTTGCTGCGTTTTGGAACGGAAAATTCTTTCCAGAGGGAATCAACGGAGATAATAGCCATTTTTTACACAAAATTTATGGATTTGGGAAATATGCGTGGATACTATAGCAAAAATCCCTTGGAGAGTGAAGTAGAAATTGTGCAAAAATGGATCTGAGAAAAATTTCTCTGAAATTTAGTGAATAAAATAAGTGGGAATTTGTTGTTAATTTATCCAGGAAATCTTCGAAGTAAAAATTCATTTAATAGACTTTTTTAATAAATTTATTTATATTAAAAAGTGAATTTTAGTTATCTTAGAATAAATTACTCTGGATTGGTCAAAAGTCACTAATTCGTTTAAAATATTAAATCGCACAAGATCTTTTATGAACCAAGGAATTGAGTATGGTTTTAATTTCAACACTTCCAAATTCATTAAGATTGCCAACTCTTGAGCAAAGAAGACCCAAAGGCATTGGACTATCACCCTATCCATTTCGCTCATTAATTCGTTATTTTTTAAATGCTTTGTTTAATGGGTGGTTTTCTTATCTGAATCCAGATCGTCAGCACATGAAACTCCTTGCCCGGGAGGGATGCATTGCCCATGTGAATTCCACCGAATCTTCGATCAGCTCCTTCAAGGTTGTTTTTCTTGGCGATATTATGGTATCCAGATCAGGCAAGCCCCCTCAATTTACCACAGATTTAAAAAAAGTGCTCGAGGGAGCCGATGTGATTGTAGCCAATCTCGAATCTCCCCTTGTGGATGATGCAAAAATTATCCGACGCGGGCTTTCATTGAATTTTGCGATGAATCGTAGCTTTCTTTCCACCATTTGCGCATGCAACCGTACAGCCAAATGGGTTTTTAGTATTGCTAATAATCATGTATGCGATACTTCCCAAAAAAGTACTGTTGATGTCAGCGGCGTAGAAGCGACAATCAATCATATCCGCATTGCCGTTCCCGGAGCTGAAGTGATAGGCGCTGAAATTGGGGCGGCTAAATCCGTTTTAAGCCTTCAGATTGATAAGGGGCCCAAAGTGGGAATTGTTGGCTGGACAGAAGTGATGAATCGCGATAAAAAACATTATAAAAAGCCAATCATTCGTGAGACCGATCTGACAGATGCCAAGATGATGCAACTTAAGGAAGCACATGATCTATTGATCGGCTTTGCTCATGGCAATGAAGAACTGTCTTATTATCCACTAAAAAAAACTAGAGACCGATGGATGCGTCTGATTGACGGTAAAAAGTTTGATTTCATTGTGGGACACGGACCACACGTCATTCAACCCGCCGAAAAAGTAGGTTCTCAGGGACTCTTATTCCATAGCATTGGAAATTTCTGCAGTCCTCTTGGTAAATCTCAAACTAAAATCGGTTGTATTCCTGAGATGACCATCTCTTATATCGATGGCAAAGTGTCCAGGACAGACTACAAAGTCCATATTTTGCAACAACACCAAGAGACACTTTCGCTAAACCAGGATTTTAAGCAGAATTCCCAAAGGTATCCAGGGCAAATCAGACGTCTTAAGAAAATATGGAAATCACTTTTTGAAGCGCAAGAAAGTTAGAGCTCTTGTATATGCATTTCCTCAAAAAGTTATGGTGTGTCATAACTTCTTGAGGACAGAGCCTAGAATTCCCTTACTTGAGTTGAGAGGAAATATTTAATACTTTATTGATACCGGATGTTTCTAAAGACTTGATGCTTTTTGCGTTTAAATCAAATTGATTTAAGTCGACTTCTTTAATCGTTTGATCGCTATAAGTTCTGAAATAATATTTCAAAGATTGCGGATCTCTCGCACAGGTCATTTGCGTTTTATCGGAATAGGTCACATCCCCAATTTTTTCACGTGCATCTCCAACAGGAATATCGAATTGATTCAAAATATGCAGTAATTGAAAAACAGCTTCATTGGCATTTGCAGATGGAATGGCCGTGGTTGAAAAAATGGCTGCGCGTACGAAACGGGAAGGAGGTGTGAAATCTCCCGGGATGCCAACCATGCCTGAACCTGAACCAAAAGGCTGCAAGGTGATTCCATTCAACGTGACGGGCTTAGCATTAAAAGGAGTCAGATTGATAAAATTCCTTAAGTTTGTCATATGCCAATCAAAGGTGGGGGAATTGGTAAATGTCCCTAGTTTATTATCATGGGTTACCAGCTTACCATCTAAGGGTTCGATTACAAGACAATTGCCTTTTTTATCAAAAACGATGTAATGAAAGGGAGCAGGTGTGGATCCCCAGGCTTTTGTAATTGTGGGAGCGATAACAACTTGTGAGAGAGCTTCTTTGACTTCGTCTACAGTGGCAAATTGGGTTAAAATCCAGTTCGGAAATTCAACGGGGGAAAGGGCTTTGGCTTGATTTTCTGCAGTTATTTGAGAGTAGCCTGCAAAAGTTGGAAAATAAAAAGTTCCGACCGCAAGTCCTTTTTCGTTTAAACCATCCATTAAGGAGGGATCTCCGAAGGCAGTTGCTCCGACAGCTCCATACTTGGATGTATAGGAAAGACCTTGTCCATTCGGAGTTGTGCCTTTAAAAGCATAGCCGCGTGGAATCACTGCCGCAGAAATATTGACTTCGACGCCAAATTCAAGTGTTCGTCCATGAACAAGAGACCCATCTTTTGCGATCAATTTAATTCCCGTACAGGCATCAGCGCGCATGAAAAGAGAAGCACAGGCAACAAGGAGAGTTATTCCAAAAGTACATTTTCGCATATTTCCTCACTTAGTTAGTTAAGAGGATACATAGCAAAAATGTTTTTTTAATGAAATGATATAGATTTAAATTTATAAATTTAATCTTATTCCGCAACGCTCTAAGACTTCTCGCGGGTAAGTTCCATTGTTATAGGCTTCATCAATGAGTGTATAAACATTCGTACAATTTGCTAGATTGATTGTTAGGCTTGTGTTTACTTTAAGGGCATCAAATAGTGAGAGGATTCCCTCACGAGTAACCTCATGGCCTTCAAGATCAAGGTAAGTGAGGGTGTTATTGGTTTTAAGGGCCTCAGCAAGTTCTTTTAACCCTGTATCATCTAGCGATTCGAGACCTGTGAGATACAAAGAACGTAGTGCTTGATTGTTTTTAATCAGTTCAGCCAAATCCTTTGCATCGAATGGGCAACACAGGGCTAGAACTTGTAGATTGGTATTAGATGTGAGGGCTTTGAAAATTGGCGGAGCGACCGCGAAGGTTTCTTCAAGAAGCAGACACTGCAATGGGGGATTTGTTTTTAAATAATCAGCAAATGCAGCTGACCCCGCTTCATCCAAGATATTTCCTCTATAGTTAAATAATTGAATGTTAGGTGTTCTTATTAAAGCTTGCGCTATTTTCACGCTATCATGATTTGAAAGCCCTAGGAAATTAGAAAAATTTACAGAAGTAAGCTTAGGATGTGTGAGGAGTATTTGAACCAGTGCATCTCCCATTCCATCGTAGCAATTGTCTTCAATAGCGCTCAGAGTTAATTCTTGCAGGTCCTTACTTTTTGCTAAAGCTTCTACCAGCGTTTGAATTCCCCTTTTATCTATTGGCCATTTCTTTATGCTTATTTTAGAAGCATGGGCGCAGTCCTTTAGCGCTTTTTGAATATTCGCGCTCGAGTCTTCGTCAACTGAGTAATTTTTGGAAGTTAGTTCAATTGCAATAAGTTCTTTAGTTTGATCTTGCTTCGCGCTTTTTTCCTTGGATGGAGAGGAAGAAGAATTCTTTTTCTCATCATTTTGCGGAGGGACGACTAAAAGGGAGGCCTGGTGGTGGGGAGCGATTGTATTAAAATTAGCCACCGCTTTCTGATAAAGTTCGATAAGGTTTTGATTTGCCGTGGCTTTAATTTGCGGGCAGAGTAAGTTTAAGATGTTCTGGGATTTTTCTAAGTTCACATGATAAAAACGCTGACGCATCCATTTCGAATGTTTGGCAATAGTCCAAAAGAGCCTTCCAATAAACCGCGATTTATCTGTGGAAAGATCAGCCTTAATCCAGGCCTGATTTTTTTTAACAGTGCTCAAAGTTTGCAGTTTTGTCGATACAACACTTTCAGTCCACGTACGATTTTGGTTATCTATTTTAAATTCCATTGATGATAAATCCTAAATTAAACATCTATGATTAACTTTAATAATAACGAGATTTAGCTAAATTATCAACCAATCTTTTTTTATGTAATTTAGTAATTATTGAATTCAACCGCGCAGACAACTAGGTGATCACGCTTTTTAAAAAATCTTCCAGAGCGAGAATGGCTGTTTCATCGCGATAAACTAGATGCTTATGAGCAGCAATTCGCTGACGCATTTGCAGCCGTTTATTTGGGTGAGATCCGAGTGAAATAGCGCGCGTCAAGTAATCCTCCAAGGATACAGCAATCTCATCTTTCATGCCCATCCTGTTGAGAATTGCTGATGTATGTCGTGAACGCATCATCTTTCCGGGAAAAGTCACAATGGGCAAATCATGTGCAAGCGCTTCCAGAGAAGAGTTGCAACCTGACCAACCAAGGCTGTCAAGGAACACATCCATCAAGCAGCTAGCTTCCTCAAACTCCCTAGGACTAAGTTTTGGTAAAAAGACGCAGTAATCATTGGCACACAAACCGAAGCGTGTAAAGACTTTTTCTAAGCGTGTCTTGAATTGATTCGCGACCGCCGGCAAGCTTTCAATGAATACGAACTGCGCGTTTGGCACCGCACGTGCTATCTGTACAAACATCTCATCATAGCGTGGGTGATATTTGATGGGCACTTGGCAGCACCAGTAGAGAATAGCATCTTCCCGCAGGCCGAAATCAAGGCGCGTGCGCTTGGAATGAGGGATTGATAGGGGCTCATAATAGATTGATAGATTTGGAAGTCGAATGAGTTTCTCAGTATAGCAGGCATCTCCATCAGAAGGCTCCATCAGTGCCGAACTGAGAAAGAAATCGATCGTTTGCAATCCAGAGGTATCTGGATGTCCCCAAGAAGCACATTGGACCGGGACTAACCTCAGCGCGGCAAGGTTCATGGTCATGGAATCCATCCCGATCTCAGGAAAGATGAGAACATCGAGGTGATCCTCTTGAATCGCGGTACAATATTCTTTAAGCGTTTTAGGACCTACTGTGAGGCGCTCCAGATAAGACTGTGCTTCTTCAGTGATCTTATCACATTCCCCCCTGGTGTAGTAGCCGAAGAGGGCAAAAGCATTGCGATTGATTTGTTTGGTCCAACCGCGGATATGAGTCTTCCAATTCGAGTGGAGATTAAAAAAACCTGAAACAATGCCTACACGGATACGTTCGTCATGTGTTCGCTTGCGCAGGGGGAAGGGGACTCTCCTTGCAAGAGAGCGTGCCCTCATGAACTGTGCAATGATGTCGCCATAAAGAGCTTGCAGAGGGCGGTCATTTTCACCTTGATAGGCAAGCCAAAAAGGTTGACATAGTCCAATACAAAATAAGGCTTGAGAAAGCTCCGCTTGAGTGGATTGGTAGCATAGATCACGTAGCGCATGGAGTGCACGTTCATATCTTGTGCGTACCACAGCGATCTCTTCTTCATCTTTATAGATAAGGGGCAGGAGGGCAAAGCAATGAATAAAGCGTGCTGCCAGATGGTTTGGGTTGATTTCAAGAAGACGCTCGCAAACTGCAGCGGCTTCCTGGGGATGATGGGTTTGAAAAAGACAGCTCCCCAAATTTAGAAGGGCCTTAATGTGCGAAGGGCACAGTCGAATTGCTTGGCACAGTAATCTCTCCGCCTCATCGAAGGCTTTCAGTTGCAGCATTGCTGCGCCGAGATTATTCAACGCTTCAATGTGATTGGGATCAAGCATGAGCAAACGTTGCAATGGCACTTTGCTTTCTTCGAATTTACCAAGCGATAAAAGTGCTACACCTGTACTAAGAAGCGCCGCAGGATAATCCGGTTCTAATGCTAATGCGTTCTTGGCAGCCGCAAGGGCCTCTTCAGATTGTTTTAACTGGAGAAGCGCGCCTGCTAGATTCGCATGATGAAGAGGATTGTTAGGATTGAGGCGAATCGCTTCACGAAAGTGCTGAGCAGCACGATCAGGCTGATCATTCTGAATGGAGATGATACCTAGATAACTGTGGGGATTAGGATCCATGGGGGAAGCAAGAGCTGCAATTTGAAAGAGCTTTGTAGCTTGTTCAAGTGCGCCAGCTTTGTGAGTCTCTATGGCTAAGGCTAGGATCTGCTGATTAACTGAATCCAAAATAACTCGCAATATTAAACGTTTAAAGCAAAAAAAACTTTATTCTATGGATGATCTTCGACCAAATATCTAATCTCTGTTTGTCGGCAGTAAGGACAGAGCCAGATGCCCAGTCAATTTCATCTATTCTATGATGTAATCGTTCACGTAATGCTTTTTCACCGAAACTTTCTTCAGGATTCAGATGTTTTGTTTGACGCAGATGAGCTCTTGATTTTTTACCATCCGCAAAATGTGTTCTCTAGATTTACGATAATCAGCAAAAAGATTGAGAAGAGTTTGAGCGTCTATATGGAGTTTCGATTATCCTAAACCTACCATTTACTTTCCTTCCCTTTCTCTTTAACTTAACAGAATTCCGATTTTTAGTAGGAATTCTGGCATAAATTAAGAGCTGAGTTACGGGCGTAATCTGGGAGGAGATGATAGTAAGATTCTATCGGATCGATCTGGATGGTCCCTTCTCTAGCTGAGAACTCGAGAACATGTCCGCCATGCTTAAAATCACAAGTGACAAAATGCAGATGAAAACCCGCATAAGTTAATCCTTTCAAATACTCTGGGAAATGAAAGCCAATCATCACAGCTTCGATATTTTCAAATTCAAACAAGGCTTGCTGTTTGACAACTTCATCGATTGCTAGATAGGGCTTTTTTTGGGGTGGCACACTGCGGACAGAAATTTTGTCAAAGAGGGCTTCAATACGCAGTGCGTAAAAAGGTTGTCCGACGCGCGCAAGGTGTGGTTTTATCATGCTGGGTAAATCAGCTAACTCAAATTTCTGATGTTGGTCCACCTGAAACAGCGGCTCAAAATGAGTCATATAAACGCAAGAGACTAACGAGTGGGGAAGAACCTGCTTCAGATTGCCATCGGAAGTTGCATGAAAAAAATGATTATCAAAAGCAATGAGCTCTCCATCCAGCGCATTAAAGCATCCTAATCCAAAGTCCCCGTATTGCTTAATTTGTCCAACAGACAGCGAGCCATCGTATTCCAGCAAATCGAAAGCCTCGATTCCGGAGTATTGAAACAAGCAATGGGGAGGTAGGTTTAATTCCATGGGGCAGTTCTCAAGTTTTGGTGGCTACAATTTCAAGTCGACGTACTTTGAAATGGACTTCATCATTTGGGAATGTTTCTAATTCAAGATAGCGATCCACAACTTCAGTGAGGAAGGTTTGCTTTAAATTTTGAGGTAAAGGACGCAGATAAGGAAACCACTGATTGATAAATTTTTCAAAAACTGCACGCGTAGGAAAGATGTCATTTTGAGGAACCACTGCAAACCTTTTTGAAATAAACTGGTTTGTTGCCAGCAGTTTTGCGTAATCCACCTCGCTGACAAAATTCCAGCCTGTTGAAAATCCCTGAAAATACGATACCCACTGCAGCGAAGAAATTTTTTCGTTCACAGCTTGCTCTAAGTTGGCCGGTAAACCCATAGGCATTGTAATCGCAAATGTTCCTAACGGTTTTAAACTCTCATGAGCTTTTTTAAGAAACATTTCATGATCTGCGATCCATTGGACTGCTGTAAAAGAAAAGAGGATGTCAAATGTTTCATGGTAGTCTAGGTTTTGCGCATCCTTAAGCACGAACTGCAGGTTAGCATGTTGATCCGCAGGAAAATTTGCTCGGGCAAAATCAATCATGGAAGGAGAAACATCCAAGCCCACGACAACCCCATTTGGGACTTTAGCTGCAATTGCAGCAGTAATCTTTCCATCACCGCAACCGACATCGAGAATTATATCAGTTTTTTTATGGGTACATACTTCATGAGATCGGCAGCGGCATCTTTTTGCGAAGATGAGTTTTTAAAATATTCCTCAGCCCTCCAATAATCCTCCTCAGCTCTTAAATACTGTAATCCAAGGAAGGTCAAAGCTATCAATAGCAACTGTATTTTTTTCATGGCGTTAATCCTGCTAAGAAAAATTAAAATAGATGAGCGAAAGCCTCTTTGCAAGTTTTTTAGATCTATAGAATCTATTTTAAGTTTCTTTATTGACAATCGACCAATTATATTGGTAATATAACCAAAAAGGTTGGTTTATTATGCTTGAGTCTCTTTTTGGTACTCCTATTATCGAAAAAATCTTATTTTTTCTGATCGTAAATAAAAAATGTTATCCTTCTCAGCTCAAGGAAGTCTTTCAAAATCCCTTATATAGTTTTCAAAGAGCTTTAGGAAGATTAGAAAAGGGAGGGATTTTAGTGAGTTTTAGAGAAGGCAAAACTCTCATCTATCAATTTAACCCACGGTATCCTTTTCTCGCTGAATTGGAAGCCTTTTTACAAAAAGCTTATTCTTTTTTTCCAGAAGAAATTCGAGAGAAATATTATGAGCCAATCACGCGCAAGAGACCACGTCGGCAAGGAAAACCTTTATGATTGATTGGGCTACAATTTCTCTAAAAGAGATGGCAGGATTTCTTTCTGAAGAACTTAGAAAAAAAGGCATCGACACAGTCCTTGTAGGAGGGGCGTGCGTTACTATCTACTCAAAAAACCGCTATCAGTCCTATGATTTGGACTATGTCACCTATGTAGACATGAGAAAAGTAAAAAAGGCTTTGGGCGAGCTAGGATTTCGAGAAAAAGATCGTTATTTTCAGCATGAAGGCTGTCAGTGGCTGGTAGAATTTGTTTCTCCTCCGATCGCGGTAGGGAATGAATCAATTCAAAAATTCAACGATATCATCACATCTTTAGGGACAATTAAACTATTAAAGCCTGTGGATAGTGTTAAAGACCGACTATCAAGCTTTTATCATTGGCATGACAAGCAAGGCCTTGAGCAGGCTATCAATATTTGCTTAGAGCAAGAAATTGATTTTAATGAATTAGAGAGGTGGTCCATTGCCGAAAAACAAGAATCAAAATTTAAGATGTTCAAAGAACTCTTGAATAAAAGAAGTCGAACTTGAAATTCAGTGAGTTGGCGCGAATCTTGCTTCTTAAAATTTAACAGGAGGAGGGTATGGTTAATGCACTTGCTAAATGTGGATCCTTGTCAGAGCTTGATCAATTATTAGCTGGAGTTAATCACACCGTAATCGGAAGGGGTGGAGGGCGTAAAATTCTGATTGAGGGCAGTACATCCTCAGAAGATAAAGAATATTCTTTAAATCAAGTTGCTAAGAAGCTCTTTACGCTTTGTAAAAAATCTGATTACTCAAAAAAAGAATGTGAAGTAGCTGTGGCGATTTCAGAAAAAATTGCGGTCTTAAATGCAGATAAAACTTACAAAAAAAAATTGACCAAAGGCGAAAAAGCCTATCTGTGGTTCAGGCGCCTTGGGGGAAATTTGCCTGGGATCGGATTAAGATCTAGCCAACGAAGCCAGGAACAGCTCAAGGCGATCTGCTTTTCAATGATGTATCTCCATTATGCCAGAGAAAGTACCAAACTCAGACATTCGTTTTTGAAACAAGCGATCAGACAAACAGGGACTTCGGAGGTTACTTCTCAAAAAATAGCAGAGAAAACGGAAAACATTGCGGAGGCCTCAAAAATTCTAAATGCCAAATTCGTGAAAAAAATCCAAAAAGATACAGATAGATGGAAGCAAATAGAGGCTCGTTTTGCTCAAATTAGACTTGGAGGATTTTAATTAACCCTTGAGATCTCCCTCTTCTTTGCGCTTTTTCGTTTCTTCGGGGCTGAGGGCTTCTTCTTCTTCATAGTATTGATCATCTTCATTATCGCCTCTTTCTTCCTCAGGAGTCATGAAAGGTTTTTTCAAATGATCACTCGGACCCCTTTCTTCATCATGATCAAAATTTAGAGGTTTAGGATCATCTGGATTTCTTTTTTTGTGATGACGCGCCATACAACTCTCTCCCTATTTAGTCCTATTCTTTTGCTAACACAACGTGTATTTTGGATAATAGAAAAAAGTTTATGATGAAAATAATTTTTTATAATTTTTTTGCAATAAATGGTTAAACCTGGAAGATGAATTGTTAATTTATAACAACGCTCTAATTAAATGTGATATAATTGAAGATTTTACATTGGGGGTTGATTAACCTTTCCAAGTCAAATGACACCGCGATCACTTAATTGTAAGTCATCGCGGTGTAAACTGGGTCATCAATAGAGTGCTTTACCCGGACTCTTCTTCGTCGGTTGAGAGAATGAAATCGAAAGCCTCTCTATGCTAAGCTTTGCTTTCATTGATGGGGATATGTGACAATCAAGAAAGTGGATGCTTTTCAGGTTTGGCAGAAGGATGCCATCCTTCAATCTTTTGAGAGTGCGGTCGTTCAATTTTACTCGACATCCTTTAAAGGTTAAACGTTCGAGGGAAGCGATTTTACTAATTTCTTGAAGCCCCCTGCTTTCCAATTTGCCATCTGCAAAATCTAACTCAGGAATCGGATCATTCTTATTTCTTTCTACACTTTTTTGAAAAACAGTAAAATCTTCACTGAAGGCTTGAGTCATATGAGTGTAAAATGTTTTTCCTTGTTCCTTCGTTTGTAAATTGAATTTTTTTGCTTCCTGCAATTTTTTTAAACCTTCTAAATCACCTTCAGAATCAGAAAAAGAGAGAATCCTGAGATTAGGTAGCAATCGGCCATCTATTAGTTTTTGGATGGCTTCATCGCTTAAGAGGAAGGCACATTTTGAAAAGGTAAGTCGTGTTAGGGAGCTTATGTGCGAAAGTTCTTCAATGACGGCATCAGTGAGGTAGCCGCGAACCAGATCCAAATTTTCAATGGGAACGTGACGCATGGCCTCAATGACTCTATGAAATTGCTCAAAATCCTCATGACTTTTTGAGAAATAGTCATTAATTTCGCCGCAATTAGACTTCCTCTGAATATAAAACAATGCAGCTTCTTGTACGGCAGGTAGTTCAAAAGCTTTAGCGAAATCAAGAATATGAGCAATTTGAGCAAACGCTTCGGTTCTACTAGACTCATCCTCGCAAAAGATTTGTCTGCACTTATAAGAAAGAAGCTTGGCAGCTTCTGCGGTTAATTTATTAATCCCTAGAAACTTAATGTTCTCAATCAATTCCAGAAAATTATCAAAATCTTTTTCTTGGTCAGAAACAGCAAATAACATTCTCAGAATAATTCTAAAATTGTGGCTGTCCATGCTTTTTAAGGAGAGTTCATCAGGCCGGGTGCTTTCCCTAAAACTCCCGTTTAACAGACCTCTAAAATAGTCGGACTGCACTTTTAAGATTTCAACGAACAATTGAGGGATATGCATGTCTTCATTGGCGCAAGCTACGACAACATCCTTGAATAAGGCTTGCAGACATTCTTCTGAGGTGCCGGCAAAGCCGGTCCACATTTTGGCGGCATGGATATGTGCTGGTGAGTAAGCGTGTGGATAGTGTAAAATGTTTTCGAAGATTTTTGTCAGCAAAGCCGCAATGTGTTGTTGTCCATAGGGTTGTCTTTCCTGTAAGCGATGGTAGCCCTCGTAAACATGCAAAAGATCACAGAATTCATCTAAATCAATACTAGACGCGCCATCGGCATTTGTGAAGTTTGCCCCTGCGGCTATGAAGGCAAAAGCCTGTTGAACTGAGTGCTTGAAGGCATAGGTAAGAGGCGTGTGACCTAAAGCATCCTGCGTATTTAGGGCTAGGCGTCCAAAGCATGAGAGGATAGAGTTTGCATCAAATTGTGCGACTTGGTCTAGGAGAATTTTGCAGATCTCCTCGTCCCCTTTCATAGCAGCATGATGAAAGGCATTTCTTCCGTCCTGATCTCGCTTGGCAATTTTACTTCCACTAGCCAAAAGTTCGCGAATACTGTCACCATCTGCGTTAGCTTTGAGGGCAGCAATTAGATTGTTATCTTCGGTTAAAAGGACTTGAGCCTCATGGTGATGTAACTGTCGAGGATTCAGCGTTGAGGATGGTGCAACACGTGGAATACTACTTGTCGCATGGATGAGATCATTCAAAGAACCTGTTTGAGCAACTGCAGTGCGAAGTTTCTCAGCTTTTCTTCTTTTATTTTCAAATTCGATAAAGAATGCTCGTGTTTTTGCAAGCATATCGTGGCTGGATGTTTTTGGAGCTTCAGGTTGTGTTTTGCCATCTTCAGAAACTTCGGGATCTTTTCTTTTGCCGGTGACTTGACTGGTTGTTGTATTTTCACTGAAGCTCATGCTCCAGCTTGAAAGGGGGTTATATTCTCTGCTTGGTTCCATGCATCCCTCTAATTTGTAGTTTAAAGCCCTGATCTTAATGTATATACATTAATAAAATCAATAAAAGTTAAGGATAGTAATCGATTTATTGCAGTTAATGTGAGTTGACTAAAAAAGTAAAAAATAGATAAGAAAAATTAAGAAAGCATTTATTTGATAATTTTTCAATAAGGATTATTATGTTTAATTTCCCTTCTTTAACTTCGGGACTAATTGCATTAATATTTTTAGGGCTGACAGGGTGTCAAAACAACCGTATTGAAGTCCAAAAACAAAAAGTTGGAGATGTCGAGCTTGCCTATTATACGCGTGGAAGTGGCGAACCTCTCGTTTTATTGATGGGATACAAAGGCACCATGGCGATGTGGGATCCGGCTTTTATTGAGGAATTAGCTACGAATTATACTGTGATAGCCTTTGATCATCGAGGAGTTGGTTTGTCTACAGATTCAAAGGAAAATCATACAACGATTGCGCAGATGTCAACGGATACTGCAGGTCTTATTCGAGCTTTAGGCTATCAAAAGGTTCATTTGCTGGGATGGTCGATGGGGAGTTCGATTGCCATGCAAGTGGCATTAGATCATCCTGAAATACTCAAAACTTTAATTTTATGCGCTCCTAACCCTGGTGGGAAAAATCAGGCATATCGTCCGGAAGTTTATGATAAGTTGACTTCTTTACATACATCCAAAGAAGAATTACTTTCCCTGATGTTTCCAGAGACATCCCAAGGACATCTTGCAGCTGCAGCCTTTATTGCACGCCTGAAAAAAGCAATTGTTGAGGGAGCGGTTCCGAATGATGTCGATATCAATCAACAAACCATTAAAAGACAGTCTTCAGCGCTTCAATCAAGAAGCACCGATAATCATCTTTACGACCTGCTGCCCACCATTAAGGTGCCAACCTTGGTCGCGGGAGGTATGCAGGATGTGATCGATCCACCAGAAAATGCCCAGGCTGTAGCCAGTCGTATTCCCTTTGCATGGGCGGCTTATTTTCCCGGCTCAGGGCATGGATTTACCTCGCAAGATTACCTGCAATTCAGTCGTCTAATCCATGTGTTTACTGAATCTGAAAATACAATTGAGTAGTGTCCCTGCAAGCCCGCTAGAGGGCTTGCAGATGGAATTTTTAAGAAGGCAGCTTCTGCGGGTCTCTATGGGTTCTTTTCATTTGACCGAAAGGGGGACTTTTCGGTTTGAAATGACGATGGTTGGCCGTGTTTTGCTTTGGGGCATGGCTTCTCTGTTGGTTACTCTTAGGGCTTCTCGCTAGATGATTCCGCCCATTTTGAATAGGTTCAGCGGGAATCGAAGGATCTGGTTCATAACCAGGTTGAACGATTTTCGGGATTTTTCGTTTTAAGAGATGCTCGATGTCTGAAAGAAGCTTATGCTCATCAATGCACACAAGCGAACAAGCGCACCCTTCATTTCCGGCGCGGCCTGTACGTCCAATGCGGTGCACGTAATCCTCCGGAACATTAGGAAGTTCAAAGTTAACCACATGGGGAAGCTGATCAATATCTAGTCCTCGAGCTGCAATATCTGTGGCTACGAGAACACGCAATAAGCCTTTTTTAAAGTCGTGCAGCACTTTAGTACGTGCTGACTGACTTTTATTTCCATGGATGGCTTCTGCAGCAATGCCATCGAGAGTTAATTGTTTTGAAAGTCGATTTGCGCCATGTTTGGTGCGTGTAAACACAAGGACTTGTTCCCATTTCTGCGAAGAAATCAAGAAGGATAGGAGTTCGCGCTTTCGCTTATTATCGACTGGATAAACAATTTGCGAGATCAATTCCGCGGGAGTGTTATGCGAAGCGACTTCAATTGTTTGAGGGGATTTTAAAAGACCATAGGCAAGATTTTTAATCTCAGGTGAAAAAGTAGCTGAGAACAGTAGATTTTGTCGGCTTTTTGGTAAAAGGGCCAGAACCTTGCGGATGTCGTGGATAAAACCCATATCCATCATGCGATCTGCTTCGTCAAGTACAAGGATTTCAACATGAGAGAGATCAATGATTTTTTGCGAAACGAGATCTAAAAGCCGTCCAGGTGTGGCAATCAGAATGTCTGCCCCGCTTTGTAATTTTTTAATTTGCGTGTTGATATTCACTCCGCCAAAAACGACTTGAGCTTTTAGGGGGAGGTATTTTCCATAAGTTTTAACGCTATCAGCTACTTGTGCAGCCAGCTCGCGAGTCGGTGTCAGGATAAGAGCACGTACAGTGTGATTTCTTTGATTTTTGCTATTGCTTATTAAAAGCTGTAGAAGAGGCAGTGTGAAACCAGCTGTTTTGCCTGTTCCTGTTTGGGCTCCCGCCAGGATATCATTTCCTTTGAGAATAAGTGGGATAGCTTTTGTTTGGATGGGCGTGGCTTCGGTGTAGCCTTTTTCATCAATTGCTTGAAGGATTTCCTTCTGAAGACCAAGATTTTTAAATGACATTGTTTCCTAATAAATTATATTTTTCAATGTGTGCATCTTTAAGCTTTAAAGTTTGGATATACACTAGGGAATTAATTTTTTAGCCCATTGTGTATAGGAGCTTTATGAAATTGAATTAGCAATAGATTAAAATTTAATTATTGCTAATGAGTTTTGATGCTTTCACGAAATGACTATAACACATCTTTGCATATCTAATATACAGAATTAAAGTCATTTGGGTATAATGGTTCAGCTTCTTCAACTTTTTGAATTAAATTTTAAGGGAAAAATGGCGCCGCAAAAAACAGAACTACATCTTAGGAATCGACATCGCGGTCTCTATGATTTTAAGCAACTTATAACAAGCTGTCCCGAATTAGCTCCATTTGTTGCAATAAATCATTTTGGGAATGAATCCATCGATTTTACCAATCCCGTGGCTGTGCAAACTCTCAATAAGGCCATTTTAAAATTATTTTACAAAATAAAATGGGACATTCCGGAATCTTTCCTTTGTCCGCCCATTCCAAGTCGAGCAGATTATATTCATTATGTCGCAGATTTACTTAGTTTTTCCAATAGAGGGATCGTTCCGTTTGGTAAAGAAATTTCTGTCTTGGATATTGGGGTAGGCGCAAATTGCATCTATCCATTGATCGGGCATCAAGAATATGGATGGAGTTTTGTGGGAACAGATATTAATCCCTTAGCGATTTCGCTTGCCAATGGCATCATTCAGCAGAATGGATTAGAAAAAGTTATCGAAATTCGTTTACAGGAATCTTCAGAAAATATTTTTGAAGGCATCTTGAAAGATAATACGACGTTTGATCTTTCCATATGCAATCCTCCTTTTCACGCCTCTCTTTCCGAAGCTCAAGCCGGGACCAGACGAAAGTGGAAAAATTTAAAGATAAAAACCAATACCTTGAATTTTGGAGGACAAAGCAATGAGTTGTGGTGCCCAGGGGGAGAAGTTGCCTTTATCAAACGTATGATTGCAGAGAGTGTCCACGTTAAATGCAAATGGTTCACAACTCTGGTGGCAAAAGCCAGTCATCTTCCCTCTATTTATAATGCATTAGATAAAGCAAAAGCCTATCGAGTGAGAACGATTGATATGGGCCAAGGGCAAAAGAAAAGTCGAATCGTCGCTTGGACTTATCAAAAATTTTCATAAGGGAGTATTCTCAGAAAATTAAGGTAGGCGTATAAATTCACTTGAAATATCAGAAGCGGAAAATCTAAAAACGTATGTTAAGAATGTCTATGCTGCGCACACTTCAGTTAGTTTTATTCATTACAATCTCTTTTACAGGTTGTTGTGACGAACAGTGTCATGCAAAATTTCCTCTACCTGATGTATTCCTCTTTGAAGGTCAACCGATTCCAGATGCGATTTTAGAAAATTTTTTCGGCACGGCTGTCGCAGGCTTTGGGGCACCCAATTTAAAACTTAATATTCTCAAGAGTCTCGCCGAATATGACCAGAAAAAAATCAATACATCAGATACCTTTGATGAAGGGAGTGAGTCAGAGGGATGTTATCAACCGCGAACAGTCTTTGAGTGGGAGTATGTCGGACCTATTCACAAGAGCTTTCATGTTGTCAGAGCATATACTTGGGAAGTCGGCTGCCTTGGCAAATTTACAGGCATCCTGATCCTTAAGCGGGAAGGAAATATCATCCAAATTGTTGATATTATTTATGGCGGAGACAGGCATTCAAGTATGATTTTTGAAGGATGTCGGATCCAAGAAGATTTAATCGTATATTCTCAGGCCGTCACCACCGGCAATATTGTAGATGAAGCGATTGCACAGCACCCTGAAATTATGGAGATCTGTCCCAAAACCCATTGGAAAAACATATGTTATGGAGAGGCTGGTTATTATGGATCTTTTGAAAAAACTGCAAAAATTAGTCCTGAAGGAAAAGTTAGGAAAATCCACCTGATCAGATTTATCCCTTGTGCGGGCAGCGAAAAAGATGGTGAAATCTATGCCAAAGGTGGGCTTAAGGCGATCGCCTTAGATCTCCTCGCGGATGAAGCAAAAGAGAAATAGATTAGCCTATTTTTTTACTTTCCTGGAAATGAACTGAGGTAATATAATACTTGCGGTTTGAATCAAAAGGGGATAGTTCATGGAAGCAAATCAATCAACGTTAATTAAATCTCAACAATTTTGGACTAATGACCAAATTATTTTAAGTGCGATTATCGCAGGTCCTGTGGGGGGATGTTATCTGCTAGGGCGAAACTTTAACCAACTTGGGCTACCGGGTTTTGCAAAAAAAATTTATGCCGCAGGCTTATTGTTGATGATTGTCATCGCAACAATTGTCTTTTTTATTCCTGAGCCAATCATGGCGAAAATCCCAAAGTCATTTTTTCCTATGGGTTATACCCTAATCATTGCGTGCATTGCACGTTTTAGCCAAAAGAATTTGATCGAGGAAAAGTTGAAGGAAGGCAACAAGCGATTTTCCTATTGGTGGTGTTTATTGATGACGGTAGCTTTGCTCATCGTTCAAATTCCTTTCATTGTTCTCTATACCATTTGTTTGGCAACGATTTCAGCATAAGGGGCAGTTTTTGAAAAATCCAGATAAAGCATTGATTGTTGCTGCTTTGCTCATTGTGTTGGCGCTTTTTCCCTTCAAGGACAGAATCCTAGAGGAGGTCGTACTTTTAAATCAGGTTGAAGTCCTTTCGAAAAAGATAGTGAGTACCTATTTTTATCCGGTGTCGCGTGAGGAAAGGGTTCATTTACTTAAAGACTCCAT
This sequence comes from Parachlamydia sp., assembly GCA_002786175.1. Taxonomy (GTDB): domain Bacteria; phylum Chlamydiota; class Chlamydiia; order Chlamydiales; family Parachlamydiaceae; genus Parachlamydia. The sequence continues at coordinate 156,148 of PEQL01000002.1, read as the reverse complement.
TAAGAAAATGAATGAGATGCAGGAAAAGATCTCTCGGTCTATTGTTGCCAAGTACTTTATCAATTTCCAAGACCTGATCCAGGAAAGCGAAGAAAATCTTCTGGTACTGGAAAACCAAGAGTTTTATGAAGACTTTGTCTCGTTTTTAACATCAAAATTAGCTAATGTCATCGCAAGCAGACGATTTTCTAATGAGCAGCTTTTACAACTCGGTCATCTTATTGATCAAGAGTTTACGGAAGAGCCGAATCAATCTACTTACCTCTTCGATCGAGATGAGAGCAATGATCAACTTTTTTTTGAAATCATCCACCATCAAAATATTCATTCCATTGAGGAAGCTCGTTTTCAACTATTTGTTGATAAAGCTTCCGGAGATATCTTTAGAAGAGAGCCAATCATTCTTCGGGTGAGTTCTGAGAAGAATCTTTCTGAATATATAACCCTGAAATCAAGCTAGAAATTAACAGACTTTTCAATCTTATTTTGAAGATTTATGTCTTTAGCGTTAAATTTCTCTTTTTGCTTAAATGAGCTCAATCGATTCCAATTAACATCTTTGGAATTTATTATTAACAGGAGAAAAAATGCAAGCAACACCATCGGGATCTCTTAAGAACATTTGGTTTTATCCGCCAGATGAAAATGGATCCTCAACGCTAACCCTTAAATTTAAATCCAAAGTCCCCATCAATTTCAGCGGATATATACCAGAAAATTTGCGAGCAAAAATCGCTATTTCACAGCCGCAGCCAGAGCCTTATGCTAACCAAAAAGTAAAAGCACTTTCAGAAAGAATGGTCTCAATAAAAATCCAAGAATCTCCCCATTCTATGCTTCAAGCCCTTGAAATATTAGGTTGTATCAAACATATGTATCCTAAAGTGGATGTTTTTCCGATTGAAATCTTCTCTTACAATCCTTTATTTAACAGCGTTTATCTTACCCCTCCGAATGAAAGGGGACAGGCCAAACTGACATTTGAATTTAAAAAAATAGCTCCCACAAATCCTCGCATATATATTCCAGAACATTTGCAACCAAATGCTTTTCTCCGTCAACCGAAGGATTCGCCTTATTATAGTGCAAAAGTAAAAACTCATATAAGAAGAGTCGTTGCGGTAGAAATCCAAGAATCTGACTATAAATCAATGGCTACAACACTTGAAATCTTAGCTCATACCTTTTCAACTTTCGAAAACAAAAAGCTAATTAATTTTAAAGTTGTCAAATTAAGCTTAGATTAGGGCTAATTGCAAATCCAAGGGCTAAGCTTTTTTGGCTTAGCCCCACCCCAATTAAATCGTTATAATAAATTTTATTTTTGCATGTTCTACCCTGTTTTAAATCTGTTGACTTTCCCATGGGCCATGCATATCATGACGGGTTAATCATTTTTTTAATCCCATTTGGGTATAAGAAAGTACAGGTTGAAGAGTTGTTAAAAAGGAGCTGTGGGATCAAATTTTCATTTTCAAAGCCATTTTCGTATGGTTCCTCTTGCAGAGAGAGGGATGGTGGATTCTAAAAGCTCAAAAATTGAATGTGGCTGACAGTTCTATTTATCCACAAGATCTGGATGGGAAGTCCTATGGCTAGTCCCTATGCGCTAACATAGCGCGTCTTTTAGATATTAATTTCTCTATTTTGATGATTACTTAATCAGGGTGATGCATGTCTGGTTTTTACACGATTGGTGCCCTTAGCATCCTATGCCTTCTTTGCGAACAGTGCACAAGGCTACCCCAAGCACATGATCATGGCATCTCGTCGATTGTCAATAGCAGAATAGCGAAAGAAGCTTACTGGAATCAAGGGTGCTATGCAAATGAATGCGTTTCTCATGCTATGCAAAGGCTTATTCAGCAAGAATTAACTGCTGAGGCTGCGGTTCAAATTGCACTTCTAAATAACCCTAGAATCCAAGAAATCTTTGAAGAGATTGGAATTGCCCAAGCCGATTTAGTGGAAGCCGGACTTTTCTCAAACCCAGCCTTTGATCTTATTTTTCGTCTTCCAGAAAAAAAAGAGCTAGTGACAAATATTGAATATACGATCACATCAAGCTTTATTGATCTGTTTCTCATCCCTCTTCGCTTAAAGGTGGCTAAAGCTGAGCTTGAGCGCATAACTTTGCGAGTCACTCACGAAATCCTCGATTTAGCATTTGAAGTCGAGCACACTTTCTACGAATTACAGGCTGCTCAACTAAACCTCAAATATATCCGATCCATCGTCGAATTGACCAGCATTCATAGTCAGCTTACTTCTAGACAACAAATGGTAGGCAATGTCAACGCATTGGACTTTCAGCAGATTCAAGCTAGATATTTAGAGGCTAAGCTGGAAAGTGCCAGAATTCAGAATGAGATTATCCGTTTAAGTGAAAAATTGCAGCGGTTGCTTGGTTTTTGCGGCGATATCCACTGGAAGGTTTCGGAAAACCTACCCGAGCTTGACTATCAAGGATTATCAATCGCCTGTTTAGAATCCGTGGCTTTTAGAGAAAGGCTGGATCTGCGCGCCGCTCGTTTTGCTGTCCTGCGCTTAAGTCGTCGGCTAGGAATCAAACAATGGTGGGTGTACACACAGGGGCGCATTGGCATAGGAGGAGAAAGAGAGCCGGATGGGACGAACGTTCTCGGTCCGGCCTTTACTGGTGAAATTCCTCTCTTTAATTATGGGCAAGCCGATCGGATGCGTTTGCATGCAGAATTGCGACAAGCACGGGATCATTTAGATGTCTTAGAAATCCAAGTCCTTTCTGAAGTGAGGGAAGCTCACAAGCTTCTCATGAATAATTTAGAGATCATCAATGATTATCGCGCGCAAATTCTGCCGCTGCAAAGTGAAATAGTTGCCTCAGCAGAAGAGCTTTATAATGTCATGGGACTTGGAATCGATCGTCTTTTGGAAAACAAACGTCAAGAATTTCAAGCTTATAGCAACTATGTGCTGTCTTTACGCGATTATTGGATGGCAAGAGTCCAGCTTGACCGCGCTTTAGGAGGCAAACTACACCTAGTCCTATCAAACTGCGGCAGTGAAGGAGTCTGCGAATGCAATATGCCTTGAGTTTAACGATTTTTGGATTCCTGTACATCTCCTCCCTCTATGGACAGGAGGAACACAATTACCCTTCAGTGATTACACCTAATGTGGGTTCTCTTCCTTGGACAATGGATGGGGATATCAAGGTCTATCATCTTATTGCAGAGCCCATTCGTAGGGAATTCGCTCCAGGATTTTGGGTGAATTGCTGGGGCTATAATGGATCAAGTCCAGGTCCTACGATTGAAGCTGTTGAAGGAGATCGTGTCAGAATCTTTGTCACCAACAAACTTAATGAACCGACATCTGTCCACTGGCATGGAATTATTTTGCCCAATGGGATGGATGGAGTGGTCGGATTGACTCAAAAAGCCATTTTACCTGGCGAAACCTTTAAATACGAATTTACTCTCAAGCAAAATGGGACATTCATGTATCACCCGCATGCAGATGAAATGTTTCAAATAGCCATGGGTATGGAGGGTTTTTTTATTATCCATCCACGTCAAGGTGAGGATCCCCCCATTGACCGTGACTTTGCGCTTTTTCTGCACGAATGGCGGATTCCCATGGGAGCTAAAACACCGATTCCATTTGAAATGCTCGACTTTAACCTTTTTACTTTCAACAGTATTCTCTATCCGAGTATTGAGTCGTTGGTTGTAAAAACAGGAGATCGCGTTCGCATTCGCTTTGGCAATGTCATGATGGGCACTCATCCCATTCATCTACACGGTCATGAGTTTTTTGTGACAAGAAGGGGGGCTAAAAGGCTTCCTCCCGCTGCGCAGTATAGCGAGGTGACAGTGCTTGTGGCCTCAGGGGAAACAAGGGATATCGAATTCATTGCAGATAATCCAGGGGACTGGGCGCTGCATTGTCATAAATCGCATCATACAATGAATCAAATGCAACATGACCTCCCCAATTTAACAGGCATAAATAAACAAGGGATTGATGAGCGGATCAAACAATTTTTCCCAAACTTTATGGGCTTGATGACCATCAATGGGATGAATGATATGTTTGAAATGTACGGATCGAGCAAAATGATGGAGATGGGAGGCAAAATGAAATACCCGGCAAATCTCTCTCCGATTGGAAATCCAGGACCTTTTGGCGTCATTGAAATGGGTGGCATGTTCACTATATTCAAGGTGAGGGATAATTTAACCAGCTATGTCGATCCTGGTTGGTACCAGCATCCTCCCGGAACCGTCGCAGAATCTATTGGCAATCGCATGGATACGATAAGTCCTGCTTCGCCAAATGCGCCTTTTAAACGGAATCCTGTCAGTTGGTTTAGTAAGGAAGAGGCTCAAAAAGAACGTCGTCAAGAGAATGCCAATTGGATGCTAAGCAAACCTGAAGATAGCATGGGTGGTCACATGCACGGTATGAAATAAAGCCCAAAAAGAGGCGCACAACCATGTGGAGAGAATCAAAACTTATTTGGCTGGGGATCGGTGCTGCATGCATTGCAGTCTTTGAATTCTTATCCTTGGCTGGCATTCGCTTACCGGAGCATATTGCGCTGCCTTTTTTTCTGGCATTTACCCTTGTTTTTGGTTATCAAACACTCTGGCATGGCCTCCAGGCATTGCTCCATTTCAATTTTAGAAGTATTAACGCCCTCATGCTTATTGCTGTAGTGGGTGCTTTCTACCTGAAAGAATATCCGGAAGGGGCTATTGTAATCATTCTTTTCACATTAGCTGAAAGGTTGGAAGACATCGGCATCGAGAAAAGTCAGTCGGCTATCGATGAGTTGATTGGCAAGATGCCAAAAATGGCGCAAGTTAAGGGGAAGGATCAGGAAATCCCAATTGACCACGTCCAAATTGGCGAAGTCATTCTGGTTAAACCCTTCAACATGATTCCTTTAGATGGGATTGTTCGATCAGGCGTATCTTTTGTGGATGAAGCTGCTATTACCGGAGAGCCGATTGTTCAAGACAAGCGCGCTGACGATCTGGTATTTGCAGGAACTTTGAACAAGAATGGCTTTCTGGAAGTTGAGATCACCAAGACCTCCTCAAACTCGACTCTGGCTAAAATCAAAGAGTTGACATTTAAAGCTTTCAAAAATAAATCAGAGACGCAAAATTTTATCGAAAAATTTTCTCAGTACTATACGCCAGCCATTATCATTCTTGCTATATTTTGGACCCTCTTCCCGTGGTTAGTTTTAGGATGGCCATTTGATCAGGGATTTTCCCAAGCCATTGTCTTGCTTGTCATTGCCTGTCCTTGTGCATTGGTCATTTCAACTCCAATTTCTATCTTTTCTGCCATTGGCAATGCCTCTTCTTCAGGAGCGCTAATCAAAGGGGGAAAGTATCTAGAAATTATTGGGAAAATCAAAGCCATTGCATTAGATAAAACGCGTACATTAACTTATGGGGAACCCGTCGTCACAGATGTCATCCCTTTTGGGAAAACGACGAAGGAGCATTTGCTTAGTTGTGCCGCGGGTATTGAAGCTTTTTCCGAGCATCCTTTAGCCCAAAGTATTACAGATTCAGCAAAGGAACAGCAGTACAATCCCCATCAAATAGAAAATTTTGAAAGTGTGGTCGGGAAAGGCGCCAAAGCAGACTGTTTAGTCTGTGATGAAAAACATCATTGCATTGGCAAATTAGCCTTCATTTTAGAAGAGCACAAGGTGCCTGATCAGGTTGTACAAAAAATTGAAGACTTACAGAAACAAGGCAAGACGGTCATTGTTGTAAGCACTCATAAAGAAATTGAAGGAATCATTGCTTTAGAAGATAAGGTAAGACCTGATAGCGTAGAATTAATTTCTAAGCTTCGTGCGATGGGGATCATTTCTGTGATGTTAACAGGAGACCATGCCAATGCTGCCGAAGCTGTCGCTCAACGCATTGGAGTTGATCAAATCAAAGCGGATCTTCTCCCAGAAGATAAATCTCAGGCTGTTTCCGAGTTAGTAAAACAGTATGGAACTGTGGCCATGTTTGGAGATGGCATCAATGACGCCCCAGCCTTAGCTTTATCCACTGTTGGGATTTCAATGAGTTCACTCGGCAGCGATACCGCTCTGGAAGCAGCATCCATTATACTTCTCAACGATCGCTTAAATCTCATTCCCTTTTTAGTACGCTTAGGACAGAAGACTTTAACGACCATTAAAGTGAATACGACATTTGCTGTAGCTGTTAAGTTTTTAATTGTGGGGTTGGCATTATTTGGTCTGACGAATTTAGCTTTAGCGATATTCGCAGATGTAGGAGTGACAATTCTTGTTATCTTGAATAGCTTGAGGTTGATGAAGTGGAAGGATACGCGCCTGAGCACGAGATAAGTGAAAGTTGCCAGTCGAAAAGTCCCGTAATGCTAACCGAGTTCGAAACTAGTGACGCCAAAAATTTTTTTTAAGTCTTGAGGGGGAGGTGGTGAAGTATACATGCGCGCAGTTTCAAAAACTTTTTGGAGTTTTTCTGTTTTTGCTAACAGCATAGCTGGCTCATTAATTTCAGGAATATCGAGATAGACAGGGCCTTGGTGAACGGTAGCGCAAAGACCGTGATAGAGTTCTTTTGCCACCTCAAAGTGATCGGCAAATAAGGGCCCAATTTTATATCCCTTTATACAGCTTCTAATGACACCATAACCCAGCAATCGATTTTTATCCATTTTACCTAGAGCATGGGCATTGGGCATATTGATCCAATGTCTTAGAAAATTTGGGCGGGGAATCCCAAAGATAGGAACATCATAATTCATTAAAGTGTCAAAAGGGATTTGATCGAGATCAATTAGTGATGAGGAATTACTATTTGAAATACTTCCTTCAAATCTAATATTGCGGTAATAAAGTTTAAAATTGGACTTCTTGTAGTTTTCTTGCTGGGCGATTACGCCATCTAGTCCAATAGATCGCTGTCCCAAATAGTGCATGCCGTGATTCCATAATTGAATCCCCCATCCTTGCTTGCGGTATTGTGGAATGACGATGTAAAAGCCTAAGAATCCATAATTCGTATTATAAGCAACTGTTGAGATGCAACCAATTGCTTTCTCGTCAAGTTGACCGATGAAAAACCCATGTGGATCTGTTGTGTAAAAGGGGATGGCATCATGAAAACCTGGATTCCATCCTTCATTTTTTGCATGAGACAGGAAGAAGTCCATGTCTTCCAGGTGAGCTTTTCTAATAATGAATTTTGACATAGTTTCAACATATTAATATTAGATAGCTTTTTCAAGTAAATAATAAAAAAAGATCTTGCCATGGTGTTTGATTCTTCATGTGATCTTGTCTGTTTAGAGATGTTACTGGTCAAAATTACCTATACAAGCAAGTTGTTGTCAATTTGGATCGCTGCACTTTATTGCAAAAAGAAATAAATGAAAGCCCTTTTGCTGATACTTCCTCATTACAAAAAACTCCTGTCATAAATAAGCCGGAATGATTGCATAACCTTTAATTCTCTCTCAAAATAAAAATCTTTCCATTCGATGATTTAAAAATATTATTGACATTAATTTGAGGGAACTATTTAAAAAAAGGAATCTGATTAGATCGATTCTTTAAATTTATTTTTTTTATGAATTATTTTTGAGAAAAACACATGAACAAACCCTTCAAACTGATATTATTTTTATTGAGCTTAAGTCAAATGGCTGCAGCCGCGACATATGATGTCACAACCCAAACTCAATTTGATGCAGCCATTAGCAGCAGCGCTGCATCGACTGAAAATAACACGATCAATGTCAATATCCCCGGAGGAGGAGATATTTCTGTTGCGACATCCTTTTCCGGTAATGCTCCCCATACATTGACTGTTAATGTAAATGGTGTGGATGTTTCAACTGCCACACCTTTTGATATCAATGCCCCATTAAATGTGAACGCTGAGGGGACGGTTTCCCTTGTTCCAGTTACCAGTGCTGTGCAAATGAATGTAAACAGCACTCTCATTCAAACAGGCGGAATGGTCAGTGCAACCAATGGAAGTGCCATAGTGATTGACAATGCCGGAAGCTATGCCTTAAATGGAGGAACACTACAAGTTGGAGGCGTGAATGGACTTTCCGCAATAGGAGGAGGCCTTTTCTCACTTGAAGGAACACTTGAAACAATTCAAGTCATTGATTCAGACTTATCAATCAATATGAACATGTCTATGACTGGAACTGGAGCTGCTATTTTAGATACAAATGGCTTTAATGCGACTATCTCCGGCACGTTGACGACGCCAGTCAATCTTGGCGGTGTTCCTACGTTCAATAAAATAGGTACGGGAAACCTTACCCTTGCAGATTTTACCATGTCGGGAGGTGGAGAATATCACGTACAACAAGGCACCGCTGCAGTAACTGGAAATTCTGTTATTCCATATTTTGCTTTAGGAACAGGAGCGGGAGCGAACGCTGTGATAAACCTATCCGATAGTTCTATGAATCTGACCATTCAGCAAACCGTTGCCGGAAATGAATCGGCAAATTTGCAAGTGGGTGATTTTTCAGGGATTTGTACTGTCAACCAAACAGCCGGTACGATTCAAATACTTGATGCTTCGCTCAATGTAAGTAATCAAAGCGGTCAAGGGGTATATAATCTCAGCGGCGGTACGATTAGTGCCACAGCTGTTCAAGGACCCGGTTCTGTATCTTATGTGGATATTGGCCGAAATAACGGTACTCATGCTGCAACCACAGGCATATTAAATCTGAGTGGGACAGGATTGCTCGATATCTTCGGAACAAGTGGAAATGCTGACATGATTCTCGGGAGTCGCGTAGATTCCTTAGTGGGGCATTCGGATGGTATAGTTAATCAAACAGGCGGGATTCTGCGCGTTCGTCAAGGAGGGCGTTTATTTCTTTCCGGTTATGGGAATGGGATTTACAACTTAACCGGAGGTATTTTAGAAATTGGGGGGACGTCTCTCAATGCCACTTTTGCTGGAGGATCGGGCACCTATCAATTTAATGTAGGCAATGGAACAATCAAAGTGATTGAATCAGATTTAAGTTCAAATGTGAACATCACACTTGTTTCAGGCGAAACTGCTGTAGTCGATACCAATGGGTTCAATGCCTCATTTTTGGGTTCCTTAAGCGGTGCAGGCGCTCTAAGAAAAATAAGCAACGGAATTTTAACCCTAGTAGGAACCAACACTTACTTTGGAGGCACGGAGGTTTTGGGTGGAGTTTTAAAGGGAAATGCCGCGAGCTTGCAAGGAGATATTGTCAATAACGCTTCTGTTATTTTTGATCAATCAGGATTAGGAACTTATGCAGGGATAATGTCGGGAACAGGGTCAATGACCAAACAAAATAATGGGACCTTAATTTTAACTGGAGCAAATACGTACTCTGGAGGGACGAATGTCGTAAGCGGTGTTTTACAAGGAAATGCCGCGAGCTTGCAAGGGGACATTGTCAATAGTGCTTCGGTTATTTTTGACCAAACAGGGACAGGAACTTATGCAGGGATGATGTCCGGTGCAGGATCAATGACCAAACAAAATAATGGGACATTAATTTTAGCTGGAACAAATTTTTATTCAGGAGGAACCAGCTTGAATGGTGGGACTCTCCAGGGCAACACCGCTTCTTTACAAGGCCATATTGCAGTCAATAATGCTACGACGTTGAACTTTGACCAATCATTTGATGGTACATTCGATGGCATAGTCACAGGAACTTCGACAGCAATTCTTAATAAAATAAATGCGGGTAAACTTTTATTTGTAAATGATACTAGTGGGTTTCTTGGACTCACCAATGTTTCAGGCGGCCATTTATCTTTGAACAATAAATTAGGCGGCAATGTTAAAGTTTTTCAAACCGGTATTCTTTCTGGAATTGGTTCGATCTTAGGCAATCTGAATGTGGATAGCGGAGGGGTAATTGCACCAGGCAACAGCATAGGAACTCTCAGCATTAATGGCAATTATACTCAAGGGTCAGGTGGAACTTATCAAGTTGAAGTTAACAGCGGCGGGCAAAGTTCATTAATTGATATCAATGGAAATGCCTCACTTGCAGGGACGGTTAAGGTCATCCCACTCGATGGTATCAATCCAAGTTTGACCTATGATATCCTCCATGCTGATGGGGGTATCACCGGGGTATTTAATACTTTAATAGTCGCAAATCCTATTTTAGTGCCCAGGATTACTTATACAGGACTAGATGTATTTCTAAATTTTGGGACAAACTTTTCATCCATTGCCGCGACTCGAAATCAAAACGAAGTTGCATTGCAATTGAATACAATTACAAATCCAACCCCATCAGAACTAGCTATCATTAATGAATTGATCACATTAGCCGGGGATCCAGCCACAGTTTCGTTAGCACAGCTCGCATTGGATCAAATGGGAGGTCAGCAATACACGCACTCACTCGTTATCTCAGAATTTGCCAGCCATCAATTTACTAGACGTCTTTATGATCCTCTTCGTTCAATTATTACAACTTCTCCATGTGGTTGTCCCTGTGAAGATCGCTGTGGAGTGGATGCCTGGCTAGAAGCAGGAGGCGGACGCACTTTCTTTGAAAGTAACCGAGAAGTTCGCGGTTTCAAAACGAGTGAGTGTGAAATAACCGGAGGGATTCAGAGAACATTCAACAGAGATAAGACAGTCGGACTGGCAGGTTCATACGATGATCAGAAAGTCCATTATAATCTTAAGGGCAATAGTAACAATCAGATGGGTTTTGCAGCGATCTATGGGCTATACCGTCCTGAAAACTTCTATGTTTGGGGGGATATGGCTTTTGGATATGGCGAACAGCATTTAAGGAGATTTATTGATATTGGTTCGCTCCATTTTAAGGCGCATGGAAAGTCAAAGATCTATCAGGGATCGGCCTATATTGAAGCAGGATGTGATTATTTCATAAAATGTGTGCTGATTCAGCCATTCCTGGGATTTGAGCTTGGATATACCAGACTGGGTCATGTTCATGAACATAGAGCTAATCCGATCAATTTAACTATTTCTTCAAAAAACCGCACAAATGTTCATAGCAACTTAGGGTTCCATATCACAGCACACAATGCCTTGGGTGTTAATTTTAGCTTAGATGCTGCCTGGCTGTGCCGCTTGACATCTTTAGAGGGCAAAATCTCTGAGCATTTTCAGACATTCGGAAATCAATTTACTATGATTGGAGCCCCTTTTTCTAGAAACAGTGTGAATGGTGCATTAACAGTTACAAAACACTTTTGCGATGGCTGGGAATGTTTTGCAGAAGCAAATGGAGAAAGATGGTCGCGAGCTTCAACATATAGTTTTCTTGGCGGACTCAAGTACAGTTGGTAATTTAAAAAGTATAATAGACTTCTTTCGAAATTCCATTTGATTATTAAAATGGTTCATTTTTCTAATCAAAGCGATTTTCGAAAGAAGTCTATTGCAGATCTTTTGAGAATGAATACGATTTAATCCCATTCATTCTTTCGAATTAAATAGAATTGTGTGAATTAATGGAGGGGATTCGGGTGTTAAGGAAAAATTAATACGCACATCCATTGTTTCACATTTCAGGGTAAAATATCCCTTTAGTTGACTTCGAGCGACTATATCGCCTACAGAAATAATGTCTCCAGCTTTTGCAAATAGTTCAAGCGTCTCTTTCTTCAAGGCCTCGATGGAATGATCTAAGAAGAAATTCTTAGCAAAGACATCACCTGCAGTCACATGCTCCCAATTTGGCAATAATTTTAATAAAGCCTTCTGCCCCCCTTGTAATATTTTTGAGGGTGGCAATTTCCTGGGTGTTAGCTGCGCTGACACAACAAGTTTATCTAACACACCCAGATTAATTTTGGTTGTTGGAGCATAAGTGACATTAGCCAAGAAAACAACACCCAAACCATACTCTGGCATAATAAACCAATTACTGCCAAAACCAGGTAATCCGCCGGTATGTCCTACGAAAACTCTCCCTTGTGAATCACGCGTCCAGTTTAAGCCATATCCATATGCAGATGTATGTGCACATGTTCGATCTTCGAGATTTTTAAAATTGGGAACCAGATCTATAAATCTCCACGGTTGGTGCATTTCACGAATGGAACTTCTTTTAATTGGATCGGTTTCCATTTCATCGCGCGGCGGCCATGCAAATTGATGCAAGGCCACATAACGGCTAAAAGATTCAAGGGAGGTGATTATCCCTCCAATAGCACCAAAAGCACCATCTGAGAGGAGTGCTTCTTCTTTCCAATCTTCGCCAATCCAGCGATAGCCATGAACAAGCTGAGAAGCTGGAATATCTTCATAATTCCATGAAACCTCATTCATTCCTATCGGTTGCCAGATATTGTCGGCAAATATATTTTTCATACGATATTGCCGTAACTTTGTTGATGATCTCTCCCAATAAGGCATAGCCCAAGCTGCTGTATTCATAAGAAATACCTGTTGGAGTAGAAAAGGAGAGTCCATTTTTTAATAATGCTTTAAATCCCGCATGCGTTATATCGAGTTGTCGATCTGCCCAAGGGTCATCGTAAGGAAGGCCTGATGAATGAGTCAGTAAATCTCTAATCGTGATGATTGGCGCGTCTTCAGTTAACGAATTCATTTGTATTTCAGGAATATATAGAGATATGGGGTCATCTAAACGTAATTTTCCTTCATCGCGAAGTTTTAAAATCGCCATTGCCACAAAACTTTTAGTCATCGACGCAATACGAAACATCGAATGAGGAGTCACTGGATTTTTTTTATCTCGATTCATAACTCCTGCACATCCGAAATGAACAAGTTTTCCATCTAAGATAATCCCATAGGCATACCCAGGAAAGTGATTTTCACTCGCATATTCTTTATAAATTGCATCAATCTCGGGAAAAACAGTGTGGAGTCTTACAAGCCTATCAGCATCATCAAAAACGGGAGAAAGATAGGAAACCGTGTTAATTTCTGCAAATACTGGTGTTGTTAATGCTAAAATGGCAGCTGTTTTCGCGATAAAAGTTTGAGACATATAATTTCCTGTGATGGCTTTACAAGATTTTGATTCATTAAGATAAAGAGGGAATGCGATTTTTTCCATTATTATCAACATAACGCGGGAGTCAATCCAGCTAGAAAAACGAATTACAAGGAACTTTTACCTGTACGGACGTTATCGACGACCTGTCTGATCGCGTCGATGACGAGTTGCGGCTGCTCAGTATGGATATAGTGGCCGGCGTGTGTATCAGTAATTTGTCTGGCATGCAGGAGTTGCGTCAAACGTCCCTGGCCAGTCAAATGGGCCTGAAAAACAATAGGAGCGAAGTCTAGCGGGGTATCGGATGGCAAGATACCTTTGGTGATCAGAGATTTAAAATCATAAGGTCGGTCGGAAGTGAGGACAATCACCGGCATCTTGCGGGTAATGGGGTGAGTGTGAAGCTGTTGAAAGCTGGCCAACAAATCTGTTCTTTCTTGGATGGTGTAATGATCTAGCTCAGGAGAATAGTTGCTGTTGAGCGGGATCCACAGCGCTTGCTGTGTTGGGGTCAACGCGGCATACAGAAACTCGGTAAGGGTATCTACAAGAACTAAGCCGGCAATATCCCTGGGATAGGTGCTGGCGTATAGCCTTGCGATCAACCCTCCGTAGGAATGTCCGACCAGCACAAAGGGCCCCGAAATCTTAGCTGCGCTTAACAAGGCGTGCAGATCTGCTACAGAACTCTCGGGCGTGGTCGGTTGAGGCACCGCAGTGGAAGCGCTCGCTGTGATTACGTTGGCTGCTATAGTCACAGTCCCTGGACGATCGTAGGCACAGACTTGGGTGAACTTGGCCACGGCCGGGTAGACCGCCAATCCTTGACTGGCAGTATGCCAAGTTGTAGAACGATCTGAGCGGCCGGAGACGAGTACCACTGTAGGGGAGCCTGACCCTTGGCATTCCAGATACATCTTGCGTCCGTTGCCGATATCGATCAAACCCGCACTCTCTGAAGGCTTGCTATCAGCATCAGAATCATGTCCGGCGGCACAGACAGGGACTAAGCTAGTCAAAAATGCCATCAATCCAGCTAGGAAACCTATCATCGATCGACTAACTTCATGTTCTGTTCATTGTATCGGGGGCCGGTGGTAATGCCAGGAGGCAATGTATCATTTAGAGTTTTCATCTCAGCTTCGGATAATGCGACCTTTGCAGCATTGACATTCTCTTCTAGGTAACTCCTCTTTTTTGTACCTGGTATCGGTACGATATGATCTCCTCGATGAAGCAGCCAGGCAAGAGATACTTGAGCCGGTGTAACTTTTTTCGCTTTGGCCATTTCTTGGATAATGGCAGCCACGTGCATATTCGCTTCAAAATTTTTGCCTTGAAAACGAGGATCGCTGCGTCTAAAGTCGTCTGCTGGATATTCTTCAGATGGTTTTGCAGCACCTGTTAAAAATCCTCTACCAAGAGGGGCGAAAGGCACGAGACCAATCTGAAGCTCTTTAAGTAAAGGGATGATATGATCTTCCAGGCTGCGCTCCCAGAGAGAATATTCACTTTGAAGAGCAGAAATGGGATGGACCCTATGTGCGCGTCGGATAGTCTCTGCGCCAGCCTCTGAAAGACCTAAAAAACGCACTTTTCCCTCTTTGACAAGCTGGCTCATCGTTTCAATGACATCTTCTATTGGAACGGCGGGATCTACGCGATGCTGATAAAGAAGATCAATATACTCGAGGCCAAGGCGCTGTAAAGATTCTTCAACCGCTTGGCGAATATGTGCCGGGTTGCTATTAACGCCCTGGATCTTACCATTGATGATATTAAAGCCAAACTTCGTTGCAACAATGACCTTTTCACGCTCTCCTTTCAGTACAGAGCCAAGAAGTCGTTCATTTGTAAAGGGGCCATAAACCTCAGCGGTATCAAAAAAAGTGACACCAAGTTCAATAGCCCGATGGATAGTGGCAATGGATTCTGCATCATTTGGAGTCCCATATGACTGGCTCATGCCCATGCATCCCAGCCCAAGTTCTGATACTTCAAGTCCTTGATTTCCTAATCGACGCTTTTTTAACATCATTTTGCTCCTGATTGCTTAAGATCCATATCCTTTGACTTTTCCATTGTCTGGGGAGTAAATTGCGATAGGTTATAGATCCCAAGCTGTTTCTCAATTTCCGAAACCTTAGCCACAGTTTTTTCAAAACCATTTGCGCCAAAAAGTTGATGTTCTTTGTCTTCAAAAACATCCCCTAGACGATTGTATTCATCTTTAGAGATAAGTTTTTTAAATTCTGGGAATAAAACTGTATCTTCTCTGGCAGCATGTGGACGGAACATCCGGACGTAAAGTTTAAGATAATCTGATAGCAGCATTCTTTGGATTTCATCTTTTAATAAATCTTCATTGGAATGCTTGAGAATAAAGTCTGTTAAATCTCTTCCGGCATTATGCTGCTCCCTCAAGGCTTTAACCAGTTCAACTTGTCTTCCTGCTTTTTCAAACAAAGGGAATACAAAATTTTCTTCTAATTTTTCATGATAGTCTTCAAGAAAACTTCTCACAATATGCACAGATTCCACCAAGGATCTTACAGGAAAGGATTCGTGATTATCTATTCGTCTGGAAATTTCTTGGTAAATTAGCAGTAATCGATTCAGAATTCCATGTTCACGCATTAAATCTTCATCCGGGGCCACTTCCTCCTGTTCCATTTCTTTCCGCTCGGCTTCTGAAAATACGATATAGGGAGTGCTAAGTAAAATAGCTGATGCAATGACAAGTCTCTGCATATGAGCTTCCTTTAATTTTATTTTTGGTAAAAGAACTTTGGCTCTTTCAGTGCCGCTAATTTGAGCTTTCATTTCATGAGAAATAACTAAGATAAATTTTTTTATTGATATAAGTAAAGAGAGGTTTTAATCTGATGTCCAATTAATACGTGGAATGGGTCAATTTTCACTTAAGCTTGGGTAAAAAAAGTTAAGGCATTGCTCCTCATTCCCCCACCTAAAGGAGATTTCGCTATGAATAAAGATAATCCAAAACCCACTACAAATGATGCCGGAATTCCCGTATCTAGTGACGAATATTCTCTTACGGTTGGACCTGATGGGCCGATCTTACTACAAGATCATTACCTGATCGAGCAGATGGCTAATTTTAACCGAGAGAAAATTCCCGAACGTCAACCCCATGCAAAAGGATCCGGAGCTTTTGGTTACTTTGAGGTGACTAAAGACGTTAGTGCCTATACCAAGGCAGCAGTCTTTCAGCCTGGCATAAAAACTGACACCCTGATTCGCTTCTCAACCGTTGCCGGCGAACAGGGGAGCCCTGATACTTGGCGTGATCCGCGCGGCTTTGCTTTGAAGTTCTATACCAGCGAAGGCGTCTATGATATGGTTGGAAATAATACCCCAGTATTTTTTGTTCGCGACCCCATGAAGTTTCAGCACTTCATCCGCTCACAAAAACGCCGAGCAGACAGTGGCCTACGTGACAATGACATGCAATGGGATTTCTGGACGCTTTCGCCTGAATCTGCACACCAGGTGACGGTCTTGATGGGCGATCGAGGAATTCCGAAGACATGGAGGCATATGAATGGCTATTCGAGTCATGCTTACATGTGGGTAAATGCAAAAGGAGAGCGTTTCTTTATAAAGTATCACTTCAAGACAGACCAAGGGATCGAGTTTCTTACCCAGGAAGAAGCCGATACTTTAGCCGGAACTGACGGCGACTTTCACCGTCGCGACCTATTTGATGCGATCAAGAAGGGTGATTATCCAAGCTGGACTCTAAAAGTGCAGATTATGCCTTTTGAGGAGGCCGCAGCATACAGGCTTAATCCTTTCGACCTAACCAAGGTTTGGCCTCATGGCGACTATCCGCTACATGAAGTTGGCCGCCTCATCTTAAATCGCAACCCTACCGATTTCCACACCGAAATTGAGCAAGCTGCATTCGAGCCAAGCAACATGGTACCAGGGATCGGACCCAGTCCCGACAAAATGCTTCTTGCGCGTCTCTTTTCCTATGCAGATGCTCATCGCGCCCGCTTGGGAGTAAACTACAAGCAGATAGTCGTTAATCAGCCCAAAGTTCCTGTTTACAGCTACAGCAAAGACGGCGCGATGCGCATCCATAACGTTTCCGATCCGGTATATGCTCCGAACTCAAAGGGAGGGCCTAAAGCCGACGGTCAACGCTATCCCCAGGTGGAAGTGTGGAATGCAAGCGGCGAGTTCGTGCGCGATGCCTATACTCTACGAAAAGATGATGACGACTGGAGTCAGGCAGGTGACCTTATACGCAAAGTGATGGATGATGCACAACGCAGCCGCCTCGTTTCAAATGTTGTTGGGCATCTTAAAAAAGGCGTGTCAGAAGAAGTTTTACAGCGCGCGTTTGAGTATTGGCATCACATAGACAAAGATATTGGGGAGCGAATCAAAAAGGGAGTAAAAGGCAACTGATGACTTTCAGTAGGATTAACTGAGTCAAAGGGAAATAGACCTCTTTTGAAACTAAGAGGTCTATTAGACTTCTTTCGAAATTCCATTTGATTATTAAAATGGCTCTTTTTAACATCTTTTTCGCTAAATTTCTCGACCATATGTGCAGATATGCCCTCAAAATTTCTCGAAAAATCTGTTCAAAAATGGCTCATTTTTCCAATCAAAGCGATTTTCGAAAGAAGTTTATTATCGATTTTGGGGACAGCCTTGGCCCCAATTTTTAACTTTTTGGGACTCTCTCTACGGCTTATCGAGGAATTCCACCTTGCCGGTTGCTAGGTCGTAATAGCCTCCTAAAATGCTCAGCTTTCCTTGTTCTAGCAGTTTAGCAAGAACAGGTTTAGAGCTTTTTAGCTTGCCTTCCACATGCGTTACATTTAGTTTGATGGCTTTTTCAAGAACATTCCTCGATGTTCCTTTCACAGACTCGACAGCAGGCTGAATGGCGTTCAGGACTTCTTGAATATGATTGTCAAATTTCAGCCCTTTGAGGGCACCATCGACAGCACCACAATTTGAGTGACCGAGAACGAGTACTGTATCCGCCCCTAGGACTGTCACTCCATATTCGATACTGCCAATGGCGAAGTCGTCAACTACGTTTCCGGCTACACGGATGACAAAAAGGCTTCCCAAAGCCTGATCAAAGATAATTTCAGGAGGAACCCGTGAATCAGAGCAGGTGACAATAACTGCAAAGGGTGCTTGCCCTTGAGTTTGAGCCAGACGCTTGGCCGACCAATCTTCGTGACAGACAGTTGCTGAATTCACATACCGTTGATTGCCATCTATAAGTTTATTTAGAGCATTTTTTAAGGGGGCGGCCTCTGCTGCAAAAACAGGAGCAGAAGAAACAATCGAGGCAAGCGATAGAGCAAAAGTAAATTTTGCGAAAATTTTTTTCATAACATTCCATTGGTAAGGTTATTTTAACCCCTTTTATCTCGATGAGAAGAAAAATTTCAAGTGAAGTTCGTACTTTTAAAATGAAATTTTAATTTGGGGTCAGGTAGGGAAATAGATCTCTCGCTGCTATTCATTTAGTGTTATTTGTTCTCAATATTTGAATCACACCCATAGTGGTTTAGAGTAAAGGAGAATTGATATCTACGAGGAAAGGATGATGCAGGCACATAATTGAATGTTGCAGATTTTACGACCAATTCAATAATTCATGAAAAACAGATCTTTTCCATGATGGGAGATCTGGAATAGATTCTTTTTTCCATCATGGATTAAATGGCATAAGAATGGAGTTTTATGATGCTTAATGTAGACAAGAAGAGATTTTTCTCTAATGCCTTATCTTTAATGTTGTTGGGAGAGTTCGAAATATACATAAAAGAACTCCAGTGCTGGATACACTTGAACTTTTGACTGAATCAGCCTCTCTTAAGAATTTTCAACACTCTCAAAATTAATAGCTTAAAATTCACTTGAAAACAACGTATCCCAAAAGATACAATAATTTAGATTAAACTCTACGAAACTGCCGCCGGCAAGCAACCTTTTGAGATCTGGATTAAGGGAGACTAAAGAGATCCAGACTCGGCTAAAATCCTGACAAGGCTTGATCCTTAGAATTAGGGACTTTGGCGATTGCAAAACCCTACAAGAAGGGGTTGCGAGCTTAGGATTCATTATAGTCTGGATTAGAATTTATAACGGGAAGATTGGGGAATAAAGTCATCTTGCTTCTTTTCATGTGACGACAAGGGCTTCCAAGATAGGGACATCGCAAAAGCAAAGGGTATTTGAAAGATTATCGATCAAGGGAGATAGATTATGGCAAGGAGTAAAAAATATCAAGAATTTCTACTTGAGCATTTAGCAGATCACGATGAAGCCGTCGCGTACTTAAATGCAGCTTTAGAAGAAAGCTTTGAAGGTGATGAAGAGTCACAACAGCTTTTCTTGATCGCCCTTCGAAATGTTGCAGAAGCGCAAGGTGGAATTGGTGCATTAGCTAAAAAAGCTCATGTTGGCCGTGAAAGTCTTTATAAAACACTTTCAGGCACAGGCAATCCAAAATGGCATACGCTGGTTTCTCTATGTGTTGCGATGGGATTAAACTTAAGATTAAGCTGAGATAGTGATAGCGCTGAATAATTCCATAATCAGGCGTAAAAGGTTTGTTCTCCGCTTCAACATAATTGCTGGAATCGATAATTGGGATTGAATTCATGAGGTTTAATCCAGTTCGAGAGATTACCGTTTAAAATTAACTGTTTTTGTATTGGAAAGTAATTACTTTAAAGAAGATTAAAGTGGAAAATAAAAAAGCTTACTGGACTATTTGTCCGAAATGTGATGGACGTGGCAAAAAAAACTTGAGGCTCCGCAAGAAAGCGAGACTTCGCTACCAAATAGCAATTAATGAATTTGAAAAAACTCAGGGTGAAGGAAAGGCTTCGGTTCGGCCTAAGGTTACGCAATATTTATGCGATAATTGCAGTGGATCTGGCTTGATTCCTGCCACTAGTCACCCCATAGTAGATACAGAAAACTATCCACATGTAGCAATTATTGGTGCAGGTATAGGAGGCGTAGCACTTGCTGTAGCTTGTTTGCATCGTGGCATTCCATTTACCCTTTATGAGCGCGATAGCAGTTTTGATGCACGAGCTCAGGGCTACGGACTTACTTTGCAACAAGCAAGTAACGCCATTAAAGAATTGGGTCTTTTCTCTTTAAAAGACGGGGGTAATTCCACACGCCATGTGGTGCATACTACAGAAGGAAAAGAAATTACTGAATGGGGAATGAGGACGCATTCAAACATAAAAAAGTCTCCAAAGCGTAGAAATGTGCATATCCCGCGACAGGCCTTGCGCTTAGCGTTGCTTAAGCAATTGGGCGACCATAATGCCGTGCATTGGGGGCATCGCTTAGTTTGTTTTAAACAATGTGAAGATAAATGTGCTGAGCTAAGCTTTCAAGTTAACGGAGAGATGAAGTATGCCAAGGCAGACTTGGTGGTGGGGGCCGATGGTGTTCGCAGTGTTGTGCGCAGCTTGTTGATTGGTGAGGATTTAACTCCTTTACGTTACCTAGGTTATGTAGTAATTTTGGGTATTTGTTCTTTAGAGGCTCTTAAGGGTGTTGAGAGTTCTTTGCTCGACTCGGCCACTGTGTTTCAAACCGTCAATGGCCGTGAGCGAATCTACGTGATGCCTTACGCGTTAGACTCGGTAATGTGGCAATTTAGTTTCCCCATACCCGAAGAAGAAGCTAAGGCCTTGAGTGCACAAGGAGCTCAGGCACTTAAAGAAGAAGCGTGTCGTAGAGCACAGTGGCATAAGCCCATTCCTCAAATTTTATCAGCAACCCTACCGGCACAAATTTCAGGTTATCCCGTGTACGACCGAGAATTACTTAAGTCGGAATTATTGGAAAACGCGGGGGCATTTACTTTGATTGGAGATGCAGCTCACCCTATGAGTCCATTTAAAGGACAAGGTGCAAATCAGGCTCTGTTGGATGCACTGGCACTGGCGCGTAACATTTCAAAAGCATGTACTCCCTTGTCTAAATGGCGAGAAACGGGAGTGAGAGAAATTGTGCTAACTGAATTTGAAGAAGGAATGTTAGCACGTAGTGCTTCTAAAGTGAAGGATTCAGCTGAGGCTGTGGAACTTCTACATTCCAAAGATGTGCTACGTGAAGGCTATGAACCTAAAGGACGGTCTTTACGATGTAACAATCTGTAATAAGGGTCAGGCTTGCAATTTGGCAATTAGAAATATGAAACATTTGGTGTCAGGCCTGCCATTCTGACGTTTTTAGGATTATCGTTAATGAGAGTTTTACGTTGCTCTAAAACATTCAGACGCTTGCTTTAGCTGGTTGAGTTGGATTTAGGGATGCGAAGTATTAATTACATATTCCATAATTAATAGTGACTTGATATACTTAGGTTATGAAAAAGCAATCCGTAAAGACAATCAATCAAACTTTTTCCTTGCCGTTGGAGATTTCTCAGGAACTCCATACCTATGTTAAACGGCGGGAAATGAGTCGCTTTGTATCTGATGCTATCCGCAAAGAATTAGAAGCTAAGAAAGAAGAGTTGCGTCAGGCTTACCTTATGGCTAATGAGGATGAAGGACAAGCTGAGGCGACAGATGACTGGCAAGGTACATTAGCGGATGGGGCGGATGAGTGGTAAAGGCTTCCCAAAAAAAGGGGAAATATATTGGGTCGACTTAGAACCGACTCGCGGGGGTGAAACTCAGAAAGTCCGTCCTGGCTTGGTTGTTTCAAATGACGTTGGAAATGAAACATCTAAAGTCGTTATGATTGCCCCTATCACAAGCAAAGTTAAACGAATTTATCCTTTTGAAGTAAAAATCACTTTGAACGAAAAACCTGCTAAAATCATGCTTAACCAATGCCGAGCTTTAGATAAAGCAAGAATTGGTAAGAAGATCAGCGAGGTTGATTCTGAAACAATGCGAGCCATAGAAGATGCCATCAAAGTAGTGTTTGCTCTATCGTAAATGCTCATCACAGCTATTGGCTACCACTTTACAATTGAAATCCTTTTTGTCGCTATTTTGACCTTGACTCCAAGGTAAGGATAGGAGCTTTCTAAGCATGCTTAAAGAAGCTTTCCCCTTTCTTGGTCATCCAAAATCTAACTCTTCCACGGAGTTCTTTAGGCTCTTTTCTAACAGACAATTCTCAATCCAATCGATTACCTGGATGAAGGGGTAAATGAAAGGCACGGGCTATTTCAATAGCTCACGCACAAATTCAACACGGAAATACTTGACTTCCGTCTTCTTCCGTGTTAATTTCCTAGTTAAAAACCCAATGGAATAGCACCATGATTCAAGACTATCTCGCTCAAAATGAATCTAAGACACTGGAATTCAAGGAAAATGCAAAGAATCTTTCCGGAATAGTTAAAACGGTTATCGCTTTTGCCAACACTGCAGGTGGGATATTGCTGGTTGGAGTTAAGGATAAAACAAAGGAGATTATAGGAGTGTCTGACGCTCTCCATGAAGAAGAACGGATTGCAAACGCAATCAGTGATAGCGTAGCTCCTTTGATCATCCCCGATATTGAAATTCACACGCATCGCGATCGCGAGCTAGTCGTCATACGTGTCCCTCATGCTGCCGGACCATTTTACCTAAAGACGGAAGGAGAAAAACAAGGGGTATATATTCGATTTGGCTCAACCAATCGCATCGCAGATGAGGAGATGCTAAGTGCGCTGAAGCTCTTTTCGGAAAACCGTTCTTATGATGAACTGCCGTCTCCGAAAGGGATATTAAACAAAGAGTCAGTTAAAAAGGCTTTTGGCTTCGTTCAAAGAAATCCTTCTGAAAAACAATTAGAGGCTATTGGTGTATTGACGGAACATCTGGGAAAATCCATCACGACTCATGGGGGCGTGTTGCTGTTTGGTCTTAATCGCGATACTCTTTATCCCGATGCTTTAATTAGATGTGCGAGATTTAAGGGGCTTGCAAAAGAAAAGATTATTGATAGTGTAGAAATTGCTTGTAGCCTGCCTCTTGCTGTAGATGAGGTGATCGCGTTTATCGAAAAAAACATTTCAACTGCAAGCGTTATTGGAAGAGTACGGCGTAAAGATGTTTCAGCATACCCTCCTATAGCATTACGCGAGGCTGTTATCAACGCTATTTTGCATTCTGATTATTTTATGAAAGGATGTCATATACAGATTGCAATCTTCGATGATCGCATTGAAATTACTAATCCAGGTGGGCTTCCTTTTGGACAAACTATTCAAAAGGCCCTTCAGGGCTTTTCTAAACTTCGCAATCGAGTGATTGGACGGGTATTTAAAGAATTAAAACTCATTGAACAGTGGGGATCGGGTCTTCAGCGAATTCTTGCCGTATCTGCACAAGAAGGATTGAAGCCCCCATTAATCGAAGAGCATAACAACCAATTTCGTCTGACTTTATATAATGAGCGTTCTAATTCCCGCCAAATAGCACCTTGGGAAGAGGTAATATTAACGCACTTAGAAAACTATCCTTCGATTACAACGAAAGAATCAGCTAAACTTTGGAAAGTGTCGGATAGAACAGCAAGGACAAGATTAAAAATTATGGTTGAATTAGGCAGACTTCAAAGAATTGCTACATCAGAAAAAGACCCATTTGCAACGTTTGTCGCAAGGAAATAAGAGCTTTACTGGAGGAATGTATGAGCAGGTCGCATCGAAAGCCCTATTTCCGCGAAGAATTTTGGATTTAACCAAAACAGTTTTTGGATTCCAGGCTATAAAATCCAAAAGCTTCTTGATGAAAAGTCAGAGTCAACAAATCGGATTCAGATTGAGCAAAAAATCAAAGACTACGAGCATATTGAACAGCTTATTCAAAAATATCAATAGAGCTAGAGACTGTCAATTTTTCAGTGTAAATCATCCTAGTCAATCTCTAAACCAAGTCTTTCGTCATATGTCAAAGCCAGGTGAGAAACGACTGTCTTCCATTCTCGGTGGGCATGTCCCTTACCGCCAAGAATAACATCTTAAATAGGGCGTCATCTATTGGAAAAAACAGCCTTATTTTTTGTGACTTTTCTAAATTGTCTATGAAGGCATTCTACTGCATTCGTGGTATAAATGATACGACGAATTGGCTGAGAAAATTCAAAAAAAGTTGAGAGGTTTTCCCAATTCGCTATCCAGGGCTTCACAGCCAATGGATATCGATCATCCCATTTTTCTCTTAGTCTTTCTAGATTTAACTCTGCCAGCTCCTTCGTCGTAGCCCCATAAATTGTTTTTAAATCAGCTACAAATTCTTTCGAATGTTTTGTTGGAATGAACCTTATTGAATTCCGAATCATGTGAACGACACAAAGCTGAATTTTAACATCGGGAAACACCGATCTTATCGCATCAGGAAGTCCTTTTAAACCATCTATGCATGCAATCAAGATGTCTTTCACTCCACGGTTACTTAGCTCTGTGCAAACTTTAAGCCAAAACTTTGCCCCTTCCGATTCACCGACCCAAAGACCTAAAACATCTTTTTCCCATTATTGTCTATTCCCAGGCATGTATAAGCGGCTTTTGAAACAACCTTTCCACCTTCTTTCACTTTGTAATGGATAGCATCAAAGAAAACTATCGGATAGACTGACTGAAGCTGTCTTGCTTGCCAGTCGGTTGCAACCTCAATTACCTTATCTGTGATGTTAGATATTAGTGCGGGAGACATTTCAAAACCATATAGTTCTTGAATATGTGCTTGAATATCCCTTGTGGTCATCCCCTTTGCGTACATGGAAATTATTTTATCATCAAAATCACTGATGCTTCTTTGCCGCTTTTTTATGACAATCGGTTCAAATTCTGAATTTCGGTCTCTTGGGACTTCAACTTCAATTTCACCATAATTGCTTTTGAGTGATTTTTTTGTACGTCCGTTTCGACTGTTCCCTGAATGATGTTCTTCAGGAGAGTGCTTTTCATAACCGAGATGCTCGTCCATTTCTTTTTGAAGCATTTGTTCGACCATTCCACCGATTAAACGTTGAATAAGCCCGTTTTTACCGGTAAGATCGTTTGCAGTTTTACATTTAGCAAACCTCGGCTTGCAGATCAAAATTTTGAGGAATTGACATTAGGTCTATCTCCACTTGTATAAATTTAGCCGCTGCAACTTCGCTACCGCTTCGTCGCAGCTTCATTTTCTCTTGAAAAGATAAAGATTATTTATCCCTCAAGTTTATTTACACAGATTTTTTGACAGACCCCAAAAAGTTGTCGTATTGAAAACGCTTTTTGTATAATGCATGTGCTTTGGGTAAATATTTTTGTTCTTTTGTCTTAGATGGCTCCTCATATAATCGTTGAGTAGATAAATATCTATATTCGCCAATGAATAAAGGTATCCATGAGTTATCTTCAGAGACTTGTTTTTGATATGAACGCATGGAATGATAAATAGAACCTATTTCAGCACTTCTAATTCTTAAAAGAGCTAATAATCCCCCTAATTTTTGTGTTGTGGGGATATGGGGGAGAAATGGGGAAAAACCCTATAAAAACAAAAAGGCACTTAGAGATTTCTCTCTAAGTGCCTGTATCTCAAGACTCCAGATACTGGGAACACTTAGAACTTTTGACTGGGTTTCTTTTTCTCAGCGTTTTAGCAATCAACTCCTTATGGGTGGACTTTCCCAAAAGTTTGGCCAAACAGTCATAGGCTCGAATAACCCAAACAAGCGCAGTCAGCTTCATTGATCCTAAGATTCTATCATGAAACTATGGAAAACTTTTTCGTAAGAGGTATAATCGCTTCCTATTAATTCTTATAGGCTAAGGAAACCGTAAAATGGATTCAAAGAAGTTAGAAAAAGGGCAAACAACCAAACCATCCAATAAAAGAAAAATTACTATTCAAGGGAACGAATATGATTCCCTTGAAGGTGCTGCGAAAGCATTTGGAAAATCACGCAATACAGTTGATTATCGCCTTTCAAAAGGTTGGTCCCCTGAGCAAGCCGTAGGTCTCGCACCTCCTCCAAGCTTTGCATCTAAAACGACTGGTATCCCCATTCAAGTAGAGAGCAATGAGTTTAAAACCCTAAAAGAAGCGGCAAAACACTATCAACGCGCCTATACGCACGTAATCGAATCATTAAAGAAGGGGCGTTCAATTGAACAAGCCTTAGGATTAGCTCCAAGAGAGAATACGTTACAATTAGAAAATCCCAATCTCGCAAAGCAATGGCATCCATCTAAAAATGGAGATTTAACTCCAAATGATGTCTCGTCTGGCTCGGGAATAAAAGCTTGGTGGATGTGCATAGAAAATCATGAATGGGAAGCGGTCATCAATAGCCGAAATCGTGGGACAGGCTGCCCTTACTGTGCTGGCCAAAAATCCACTGAAAAGCGAAATTTTGCTCTGATATATCCAGAATTATTAAAAGAATGGGATTTTGAAAAGAATACACATCTTGACCCGCTCAAGCTCACTCCGAGAGCAAATCAAAAAGTTTGGTGGAAGTGTGAACAGAATCATTCATGGCAGGCTACAATTTCAAATAAAACAAGAAAAGGTTGCCAGGGTAGCTGCCCTTATTGCTTAAATCGCAAATTGTGCAGTGAAAATAGCCTTGGGCTTCTACGTCCCGATATTGCAAAAGACTGGCATCCGACTAAAAACAAACCATTAACTCCCAAAGAAGTAATAGCAGGTGGCACAACAAAAGTCTGGTGGATTTGCAAACATGGCCATGAATGGCAAGGAACTATTGGCACTAGAGTTCACAACAGCACAGGTTGCCCTAAATGTACGCATCAAACATCTAGAATAGAGATTGCTGTTTATGCTGAAATAAAAGCTCTGTTCTCTAATGTCTCTTGGCGTGAAAAAATAGAAACCTATGAATGTGATATATTTCTTCCAGATAAAAAAATTGGAATAGAAATCGACGGAGTGTATTGGCATAAACACAAATCAAGTATTGACACCCTCAAGCAAAAAGTATTTGAAGAAAATGGCATTCAGCTATTTCGTTTAAGAGAAGAGGGGTTGCCGTTATTAAGTGAACGTGACACTTCTTTTAAGTGGTCAAATAACCCTTTTTCAATAATCTCTAGTCTTATCTATCAAATCATGCAGTTTACTGATTTTTCCGATACGGAATGCGAAAAGCTTCAACAGTATATTAATGAAGGCTCCCTTCTTAATAGTAAACTATATCGGGAAATGGTTTCTCAGCTTCCCGCACCTCCCTACGAGCTTTCACTTGCTAGTAAAAGACCAGACCTTGCAAAAGACTGGGCTTATGATTTGAATGCACCACTGTCTCCAGAGCACTTTAAACCTGGGGCGAGCAAAGATGTTTGGTGGCGATGTGAGCAAGGCCACACTTGGAAAACTTCACTAAATAATCGTTCAAGCCAAAATACAGAATGCCCTTCCTGCCCTCGTATTCTTCCTAAAAGGGCAACTAATGAATGGAATTTAGTAAAAATACATCCACAGTTAGCTACTGAATGGTATCATGAAAAAAATGACGTTCTCCCTGAAGAGATCACTCCGAACTCTAATCTAAAATTTTGGTGGAAATGTCGTGTAGGTCATGAATGGCCAGCAACTTGCAGTGGAAGAGTTCGAGGTTCAGGCTGTCCATTTTGCTATGGACGTTATGCCTCAGAGACAAATAATTTAGCAACTTTATACCCTGAAATATTGTCTGAATGGGATTATGAGTTAAATGAAGGGCTCAATCCATCTGATCTTACTCCTCATCTAAACAAAAAAGTAGCGTGGAAGTGTAAAAAAGGCCATTCCTGGCAAGCAATGATTGCAAATCGAACAAAAAGAAAGTCTGGATGTCCTATTTGTGCGCGAAATAATAGGCGGAAATACTCAATAGAATATTTCCAAGAATTTGCCAGCATTCGTGGAGGTAAATGTTTATCAACTGAATATTTACAGGGGAAAACTAAGATAAGAATGATTTGTAAAAAGGGGCACGAATGGACAGCTCGCGCCGACGATATTGTATATGAGCAAAAATGGTGCACCATATGCAACAAAAATCAAACTTACGTAAAAGCACCTTATGCTGTCTGATAGTTTTTGGAATCGTCCCCTTGCCTTTATGTACTATAATTGGTACTATAATGGATAGATATAAGGAAGCCGATGGAAAAAAGCAAACCGACTCTAAGCGTAGAATTTTATAGAGAATCTAATTGAAACGAACCTGTTAGAAATTGGCTGCAAACTTTAGAGAAGTCTGTCAGGATTGTGATCGGTGAAGACATTAGCAAAGTGCAATTTCGTTGGCCTTTGGGAATGCCCCTGGTTCGTTGCGTTGGTGAAGGTTTACACGAATTAAGAAGCCATTTCCCCAATGGAATTATTCGGGTTTTGTTCATGGTTCTTAATAAAACAATGGTTCTACTGCATGGGTTTATTAAATGGTTCTACTGCATGGGTTTATTAAATGGTTCTACTGCATGGGTTTATTAAAAAGACTCAAAAGCTTCCTCTACAAGATTTAAAAATAGCAAAAGACAGAGCAAAAATTATGAGCAGCAAGAAAAGAAAAAGTAAAAATATTCATGCAGGTTCTAATTTTGATGATTTTCTTAAAGAAGAAGGTATCTTTGAGCATTGTCAAGAAGTTGGAGCCAAATATGCTTTTGTGATGCAACTTCAAGATGAGATGGAAAAGCAAAAGTTAACTAAAGAAGAGTTTGCTAAACGGATCGGAACAAGTCGGTCAGCACTAGATCGTTTACTTGATCCTAGCAAACCATCAAATATTCGATCTCTCATGAATGCAGCAGCAGCAATTGGCAAACACCTTAGAATTAGTATGATATAAAAAATGAATCAGAAAACGACATTTGCGACAATTCCTGGGCATGCTTTTAGAAAAAGTTTAGCTGAGCCATGTATCTTACAACAGTCGATGGGCTTCGAAGCCGGCCTCTTTTAGTTGTTCCTTTAAGAAGGCTATCTCGCTGTTCTGCTATAAGAGACGGTTTGATATCAGAAAGGAGATAACTGCCAAGCTGCTTTTTCCACCAGATGAGTTGTGCTCCTTGTCTTTGCTCGCATTTCTTTTTAGTAGGAAGCACGTCTAATATGTAGCGATCTATGAGAGATCTATGAGTTGTCCTAAAGTATGCTTTTTTGCTGCCGTTGTTTTAAAGTGCCTGCCTTCGCGAATCGCGGCTTCTGTTTGTTGAATCCAACGCTTTGGATCGGTTTTACGTTTAAAAGAAGCATATTGAGGGGGAGATCCTTTAATCCTGATTTGAACGTGATAGCGGTTTTTTCCATCTTTGTCGGGTAGTTCTTTAATAGAAGCCATGTTAGTACTCTCTCTTTTTGCTCTGAAAAATTAACCCGGGAGATACATATTCTCCAGGGTGTTGTTCTGTTTTCTCTCGTAAATCATCAATTTTAAGGGCGGAAGAATAGGCTTTTTCCCCATTTGTTCCCCAGTAAATAAAAAACTATGACTAAACGAAGGAATAACCGTGTTTTGTCATAAATTGTAATCTGTTGTGGCTGAGTGGGGGAGAAATGGGGAAAAACCCCCATAAAAACAAAAAAGCACTTAGAGCTTGCTCTCTAAGTGCCTTCATCTTATAAACTCCGGATGCTAGATTCGAACTAGCGACCAATGGATTAACAGTCCACTGCTCTACCGCTGAGCTAATCCGGAACAAGAAGTAGTAATCTTATGCAAAGCGTGATTTTATTGCAAACGCTTTTCGCTTTTTTATGAAAAATAGCTTTCAGGGGATATTTAAGGCTCTAGTTTTTGCCGTAGTTTTGCAGTAAACTCTTCCTCGGTTTGTTTCGATGGCGCAGGGATAAACCCTGTAAAGGAATTTACAACTTTAAGATCAGGAAAAAGAGTCGTTGCAGGGACTGTGTCATCTTCAGAGGTCTGTTGCTTAATTTCAACTTTTAGTTGATCTTTCGGAACAATGACTTCACTTCTAGCTCCCACGTAAAATGGTTTCCCTCCCTTTTGACCTATCCGGGCTGTATCTATGATGGCAAATGTCATTGTAACACTTATATGAACGTTTCCACCCTTTTCCTCAACAGAATAGAATTTAGCTAAACCTTGAGGGACGTAATCTTGAGACTTTGCTTGCGCTTGTGCAAAAATAGGGTCATGCAAGGTGTTAACCATTTGTTGAGATAATAAAATTTGGACGTTTCTCACTACATTGGGATCGTTATCAAAATATTCCATCATTTTGCTGTGGATTTCAGGTCTTTTGTTGTTTCGTAGCTGAGTGCTTTCCTCTTTAGATGCTAAAGTTAAAGAATAAGAGCCGATTGCTATTCCATTCATGCGAGCCACATCCTTGCCAAATTGTTGTGGAAGTTCAATATTTGGAGCCCCTTCTGCCGAAAAGATTGTGGGTGAATTGTTGGCTGTAATACCTTGAGTGACATTTTTAACAATAGTCAATGATAGATCTTGATTTCTCTCAACCTTAATAGTTCCGAATGGGGGATGAGTTTTCATAAAATAGACAATTTTTTTAGCAATTGGCCCTCTTTTTGCCAAAAACTGCTGAATCCCTTTCTTAACTTTTTCCCACCGGGTCGCATTAGTCGCTTCTTTTTTAGTTTTAGATAAGGCATCTTTAGCAGATTTATCTACCTCTGGTGTAATTTTAGCCCCAGGAGTTTCATAAAGTGCTCCAACTTTCTCTCTAGAAGCATAGAGAGGGTTGGTGTTAGCATTAGGGAACAGGACTTCTTCATGGCCTTTTGGTTCATTAAGATTACCTACCATACAAAGTCTCCTGTTTTTATTGCTGTCTTTATTATAACATTTTTAGTTAATTTTTTAATTACGATTTAATTAATTTAATTAAATTTAAAAATCATATAAACTCCTTCAGAAAGGAGTGAGTCGTGAAGTATTTGGTTGTCCTATTGTGTCTAGCGTTAGGGTTTTTCCTAGGGAGTCCCTTATTTAAAAAGGAAGGGGTTGAGTCTAAGATTCAGACTGAAAATCATTTAGAGCCTAAACTCCTTGAAATCATCAAAACTCCGACGCGTGTCAAATTTACGCGTGTTTCTCCAACTGGCTTTGTCACGGGCGGAAGTGGGAAGGAGTATCTGCAGCAAAATATCCCTATCGAACTGACCGCTTTTCAGACTGATCGACTGCAAAAGCTTTTACTTGCATCTGAAAATTTTATATGGAATAGAACTAAAAGAGGGCTGTTTTTGCCGACTTCTGTCTTTTATTTTGAAAAAGGAGAGAAGGGAGTCACTGTTCTCATTAGCGCCCCTCTTAATCAAATTCAAATCATTGAAGATCAAAATAGGGTTATTCTTGACTATGATCCGATGCAGCTGGCGCTTGATGAATATATTGATGAATTAACTGAAGATTTAAAGTAGATAGGTGGTAGATGAAATTGCTCAAATGTCCAGAAGCATTGTGTAAATTCTTGTGGGGAGCCCTGCTTTTATGTGTTTTAGTCTCTCAGGGGGAAGCTGCCGAATTGCACGCGATTATTGTAGCTGATACCATCGCAGTGAATATTGGGTCTTCAGTTGAGGCGGATTTTCAAAAAGTGGATCATGAAGTTATGCGCATTTCTTTCCACGCAGACCTTCCTTATAAGAAATATCTCATTAAGGGTCACGAAATCACCTCCAAAAGAATTTTAGCTACGATCAAATCCTTGGATGTCAAAAGCGATGATGT
This sequence comes from Parachlamydia sp., assembly GCA_002786175.1. GTDB lineage: Bacteria > Chlamydiota > Chlamydiia > Chlamydiales > Parachlamydiaceae > Parachlamydia. Next base: position 124,408 of record PEQL01000002.1, on the reverse strand, counting down.
AGTCTTTTTTTACTTTTCAGGACACGGATATCGCAATCGTAGTAAACAGAGTGATTGGCCTAACCTTTTCATCACGCGTGAAAATTGTGGAATTGATTTCGATCTGATCAGTAACGAAATCGAGAAAAAACGAGCGCGTTTAATGGTAGTCTTTGCGGATGTGTGCAACAATATTGTCCCTGATATTTTTGCTCCTCCGCTAGTGGCTAAAAGCTTCATGCGGACATCTCCTACTTCAACACTCAGCCAGGCTTATGTCTCTTTATTCCGCAACTCTTGCGGAAAAATTTTGATTGCAGGTGCTAAAACGGGAGAATTTGCCTGGTGCACGCCAAAAGGGGCACTTCTTACAGATGCTTGGATTAGAAGTCTAGCAGAAGAGGGGGCACTAGGAGAGCTTGCAGATTGGCAAACCGTTTTGGACCGCGCTGCATTAACGGTTAAAGAAGACCAAAATCCATTTTTTGAAATTCATCTAAAATAAAAGAGCCCGCTTTAAACGGGCTCTTCAACATGGATTCTAAGAACAGGTGAGTATTAGTAATCGCCCATTCCTGCAGGCATTGCTGGTGCTGCTTTCTCTTCAGGAATTTCGACTACTGTAGCTTCTGTGGTCAAGAGAAGGGCTGCAATCGAAACTGCATTCTCAAGGGCACAGCGAGTCACTTTGGCTGGATCAAGAATACCAGCTTCAAACATGTCTACATAGTCACCTGTTAAGGCGTTATAGCCGTGTGTCGTAGGAAGTTTCTCCACTTGCTGTAAAATAATGGAGCCTTCTTGGCCAGCATTTTCAACGATTTGACGGAGTGGGGAAGAGAGGGCTCTTGCAATAATCAAGACTCCTGTTTTCTCATCGCCGTCTAAAGTTGCTGCTAATTGATGCAAGCCTGGAATGCAACGGATGAATGCCACGCCGCCGCCAGGAAGGATTCCTTCTTCGATAGCTGCTGCTGTTGCATGTTGGGCATCGTCTACGCGATCTTTCTTCTCTTTCATTTCAACTTCTGTAGCTGCACCTACGCGGATCACAGCGACTCCACCTGAAAGCTTTGCAAGGCGTTCTTGCAATTTTTCACGGTCATAGTCGGATTCACTTTCTTCGATTTGACGTTTGATCTGAGCAACGCGATTCTTCATTTGCTCTTTATCGCCTTGGCCTTCGACTAAAGTTGTGTCGTCTTTTTTAACGATGATCTTCTTAGCTTTTCCAAGCATTTCCAAAGTTGTGCTTTCTAGTTTCATACCAAGCTCTTCGCTGATCACTTGTGCGCCAGTCAAAATAGCGAGGTCATCTAGGATTGCTTTACGGCGATCGCCAAAGCCTGGGGCTTTAACTGCACAAACTTTAAGGCCAGCGCGCAGGCGGTTTACCACCAGCGTTGCCAAAGCTTCACCTTCAACATCTTCAGCAATAATTAAAAGAGGTTTGCCACTTTCTGCAACAGCTTGCAGAATTGGGATCATTTCTTTAACGGCTGAAATTTTCTTTTCGTGGATCAAGATGTAAGGATTTTCAAGGATGCACTCTTGGGTCTCGGGATTTGTCATGAAGTAAGCCGAGAGGTAGCCGCGATCAAAATTCATACCCTTGACAACTTCTAAAGTTGTTTCAAAGCCTTTAGCTTCTTCAACAGTAATTGTCCCATCTTTCCCAACTTTTTCCATTGCATCCGCAATAATGTTCCCAATTTCATGGTCATTGTTGGCTGAAATTGTTGCGACTTGAGCAATTTCCTGCTGATTTTTGATTGGCTTGCTAAGTGCTGCAAGTTCTTTAACGATTGCTTTTACCGCTTTTTCCATACCGCGCTTGAGATCCATTGGATTAGCTCCGGCAGCCACGTTGCGCAGCCCTTCGCTAAAGATCGCTTCCGCTAATACAGTCGCTGTTGTGGTTCCATCGCCAGCTTTATCGGCTGTTTTACTTGCGACTTCTTTAACCATTTGCGCGCCCATATTTTCATGCTTGTCCTCAAGCTCGATTTCTTTGGCAACTGTCACACCGTCTTTTGTGATGTGAGGGGTACCGTAAGATTTATCAATGATGACGTTGCGTCCTTTAGGGCCCAGGGTAACCTTAACGGCATTTGTTAAAGTGCGAACGCCTTTTAGAATGTTCTGACGTGCATCTTCTTTAAATTTGATGTTTTTTGCAGCCATGATAATAACTCCTTAATATCAATATTTAGTTTTGAATGATTGCGATCAGGTCATCGCTACGTACGATAACATATTCTTGGTCATCAAGAGTCACTTCTTGTCCCGAATATTTTTCCATGAGTACGACATCCCCAACTTTGACTGGAGAAGGGATTAAGTTGCCGTTTTTATCTTTTTTACCGCTTCCAACTGCAATCACTTCTGCTTGCTCTTGCTTTTTCTTTGCTGAATCTGGAAGAATAATTCCACCCTTTAGCTTTTCATCAGCTTCAAGACGGCGAACTAGGACGCGATTGCCAAGAGGAGTTAGTTTTGTTTTAGCTTGAGTAGCTTTCATTTCTTCTGTTTGAGCCATAGGTATTGTCTCCTTATTTATAAGTTTACATCTCTCGCAAGTGGTCCACTTGCAATTACTGAAATCAAAAGATATAGCGCACTGAACATTTTTTCGCAAGTAATTTTAGCAGACAAGGTTTTTGAGTGCTAAGAAAAAAGCAGGTGTTCGAGTTGGGCTACATTTTCCTTAAATTTGCGAATTGCAGATTTAACGGGAGCAGGGGTTTGCATGTCTACCCCAGCTTTTTGCAACATTTCAATTGGGTAGGCACTCGATCCTCCTTTTAGAAATTCAATATAAGCTTCTCTGGCTGAGGCATCTCCCTTGATGATTTTATCAGAGAGAGCTAAGGCCGCGCTAATTCCTGTGGCGTATTGGAAAACATAAAAATTGTAATAGAAGTGGGGGATGCGCGCCCATTCAATTTCAGCTTGTTCGTGTACGACGGTTCCTGGACCAAAGTATTTTTGGTTAAGTTCCCGATACTCTTTTTTCAAGGCTGCTGGGGTCATTGGAATATTTTTTTCGGTCATTTCATGCATAAAGAGCTCGAACTCGGCGAACATGGTTTGCCGGAACAAAGTCGCCCGCGTATCCTCGATTTTCTGATTGATCAGATAGATTTTTTCCTCTTTAGTTTTAGCGCGCTCCAGAAGCAAGTGTGTCAGCAAGTCTTCATTGAAGGTCGAAGCCACTTCAGCGAGAAAAATCGGGTAATCGCTATAGTGATAGGGCTGATAAGTACGAGAGAAGTAGCTATGCATGCTATGACCTGCTTCGTGGGCTAAGGTAAAAGCATCGCGCAGCAACTCTTTGTAATTCATTAAAATATAGGGCATGCTGCCATAGCATCCACTGGAATAAGCGCCCGATCTTTTGTTTTTATTTTCATAACGGTCTACCCAGCGCTGGTCTTTAAGCCCTTTACGCAGCAGATCCTGATAGTCAGCACCGAGTGGGGCGACCGATTGAATAATCAAATCTTCGGCTTCTTCATAGGGAATTTTCATTTCCATTTCTTGGATCAAAGGCACATACATATCATATAAGTGCAGCTTTTCCAGTCCTAAAACACGACGTCTTAGCTCTATATAATGATGCAAGGTAGGCAATTCTTCATTCACGGCTTGGATGAGAGCGTGGTAAACTTGGGAATCGATATTCTTAGGAAATAGCGCTGCCTCTAAGCAAGAATTATAATGGTGCGCACGGGCATTAAAGAGATGACTTTGCATGGCTCCTTGCAGAAGTTCTGCTAAAGTGTTTTCATATTTTAAAAATTTCCCATGCAGTTGATTAAAGGCATTTCGGCGCAAAACTTGGTCATGATCTCGCAAATAAATTCCGTAGGTGGCATGGCTTAAAGGTTTTTCTTCTCCTTTGCTGTCGGTGATTTTGCCAAAATCAAAATCGGCATCGTTTAAAGCATTAAAAGCCTTATACGATGTTTGCAGAGCTTTGCCGGCCATGGCACATATCTCTTCCTGGTCTGGTGACAGCGTGTGCGCTTTCTTTCTTAGGATTTTTTCCAGGTAGAATCTATAGGCGCTCAAAACCGGAGAATCCAGCAACATTTGAATTTGGGCGGAGGAGAGGGATAGCAATTCAGGTTCTATCCAGGAAACAGCTTGTCCAAAATCGTGGATGACCGCTGTAATTTTATTGAAGCCAACTTTATGCTGATCATGGGTAATATCTTCATCACTTCTTAGGTGGGCATAGGTATAAAGTTGGGATAATTTGCGATCTTCTTCAAACAAAATATCTAGTGCTTTTTTTAAAGATGCAGGGCTTTCGAGTTTCCCTTTAAAGGCTGCGATATCTGGCCAACTTGGATGAGGGGTATCTCCAACAGTTTTGATGAACTCCGCCTGCCAATCCTGAAAAGAGGGGTAAAGAGCTTCAACATTCCAACAGTCTTGCGCAGCAACTAAATTTCGAGGTTTAAGAGTCATAAAATCTTCCTATCTGCTATAGTGATTCAATTAAAAAGGCTTTCATGAAGTTTATACTAATGCAGGCGAATTTTTGCTATCGAAACCTAGGTTTTTTTAGAAATATCAGCTGAGCAGAAAAAATAATTTGCAAGTAATTCATGAGAGGATTATCCATCGTATACCGAGGATGAGAATTTTTTATCTTAAGTCTAATATCCGGAGGAAAAATGGCAAATACACGTGACCCCTTTGAAAGGTGTAAGGCTAAAGGAGTATTCATAGTTCGCAATGAACGAGGGTTGCATACTCGTCCTTCAACAGAAATTGTTAAATGCGCTGCAGCTTTTAAGTCAGATGTGCGCTTGACCTATCAAAAAACAGAGGTGAATGCAAAGTCGCTGTTAGGAATTTTGATGCTCGCAGCTACTCGCGGATCCCGAATCTCGGTTACAGCTGAAGGGGATGATGCGCAGCTAGCAGTCGACACTCTTGTTGATTTAGCGCGCAACAAATTCAATATCAGTTATTAATCTGAGCCTTCTCAGTTCTTCAAGGCACAGGCTTAGAGGCGTAAAGGAGACTTGAAATTTCTAGGCATTTGTAAAGCGAGTGTTTTTTTACAGCAGATCAGCCTTTTTTTTGTCTGGAGCTTGAGGCTGCGGTTTATCAATTATTATATCAAAAAACCATACCCCATCATCATGATAATGAATATGGACTCTTTGTTGCTTGACTTCAGCTTCACTGATAAAAGGATCTATGGGAGGGTAAGTGCAATTGTCTGCATAGTTAACAAACTTTTTATACAGTCGAATCAACATTTCGGGTTTTTGAGACCACTCTTCCCAGTGTGCCTTGCATTCTGGGGAAATCGTATTTATCTTTGAAAAATAATCAGGTGCTTCAGCTCCCGCCGTTTTATCAATATCGAATTTTTCGGGATCAAAGCCTGCCACAACAATGCGCTTTCCTTCTGAAAATTTTACAAGATATTCAGCAAAATGGTGAAAAAAATCTAGATAAGCCGCTTTTAATGCATTTTTCTCCGCATCTAATAGTTGATAGTGTGAAACCACTTCTGAAATTTTGTCTTCAAGCTGCTTTCGATAATCAATCATTCTATTCGAGGAAATGGGTGTTGATTGAGTCTTCTTAGCTTGAGCAATCGAATTCAACGCTGCAATGACTTTAGCCTTAGGCGCACTTTCCCTTAACTTAGGAACACTGTCAATTTTATTAATCCAGTGGATGGTACTTTTTCGATTAAGATAAAATGTTTCTTGATTTTCAGCCTGCAATTTCACTGCAACCTTAAACAAAGAAAGGATCCATCCCACAAATTTATTGTAGCCCTTAATCCCATGTGCCGGAATAGCTTTGCAAGGAATATTAATATCAAAGCGTTTTGGATCTTGTGTGTTTTGTGTAATTTTAAACAAAAGAAAATTTTCTAATAAAGAGTTAAAACAATTAAAAGCGAGATGACAGTAAAGATTGTTAATCTTCTACTGGGATCGTCTTTTCCAAAACTTCTCGCGTACAGTATACCGGCACATTATTCATCAAAGCTAGCGTGATGCAGTCACTGGGCCGGGCATCGATTTCGATAATGTGTCGAATGGATCCAATGGTCTGCTCTAAAAATAAACGGGCGAAATAAACTGTGTCTTGCAAATCGTTGATAACGACTTGAAGAATGCGGACTTCTAAGCCCTGGAAAATAGAGTCAATCAAATCATGCGTGAGTGGACGGGCTTTTTCTAATCCAGTTAAACACATTTGGAGATTGCGTCCAGTGGTCGGATCTGTATAAATTGCAAAACGCTTTTCGCCGCTGCCTAAAATGACTACTGTATAGGCGCGAGTTTGCATAATTTTGTCGAAAGAGAGAGGGATCAATTCAGCATGCATGAAATGGTACTCTTAGTTTGCATTGTAATGTCATATTTTTCTTGTTACGGATGAATTTCAACTTTCCCAGTTGGAAATCCCACGATCACTCGTCCTGCCAGATGGAAAAAAAATCCAGTTTCGACAACTCCAGGAATAGAGCGTATGCTTTGATTTAATTCCTCTGGATTCAAACAGGGGTGAGGAAGGATTACATCATAAATATAATTTCCATTATCCGAGACATAAGGGATTCCTGCTTTTTCACGCAACTTTCCCGTTAAATTGATGTTATTTATTTTTTTAATAGTAGCTTGATGCAAGAAGGGAATGATCTCAATGGGTAAAGGAAAATCGTGAAAAGTTTCGACGACTTTTGAAGAATCTACCACCACGATCATCTCCTTGCTGATCGAAGCTAAAATCTTTTCTCGCAGTAAGGCTCCGCCCCCTCCTTTAATCATGCGTTTTTGCGCATCTATTTGGTCAGCTCCATCTACGGTTACATCCAAGGAGGTGACCCTATCCTGCGGCAGGAGGGGAATATTTTTAGCTCGTGCCAATTCAGCGGACTGCTCAGAAGAGGCGACAGCCTCGATATTTAAACCCTTGCGACAAGCTTCGCCTAGAGCTTCGATAAAGTAATAGGTGGTTGAACCTGTGCCTAAGCCAACCCGCATGCCGGGAGTAATAAATGGAAGCGCCGCTTGGCCTGCCTTTTCTTTAGCGAGCGAAAAAGTATTTGACATTTACCAGAGATCCTTATTAAATTGACCCATCTTTTATACGGAATTGTACTCGATAAGATAGTTTAGATCATTCAAATTGATTTTGAGACCATAAATGATTACATTACAAGAACTTTCTAAAATTCTAGATTCCTTGATGCAAGTTCCAGGTTTGGTGGATTATTGTCCCAACGGAATTCATGTCGAGGGGCAGTCGGAAATTCGAAAAATTGGCATGGGGGTTTCTGCGAGTTTAGCGACTATTGAACAAGCGATTGCGTTAAATTGCCAGGCTCTAATCGTCCATCATGGTCTCTTTTGGAATAAAGATGAATATCCTTTAGTGGGTTCCAAAAAAAAGAAATTAGCACTGATGTTAAACCACGGCATCTCATTGATTGCCTATCACCTGCCTCTAGATATCCATGTTGAATTGGGAAATAATTGGAAAGCCGCTAAAGATATGGGATGGAGTAATCTGAAGCCCTTTGGTTTTATGAATAAAACCCCATTGGGTGTTCAAGGAAAAATTCCGCGTCAATCGCGCCAAGCTTTTAAAGAAAAGCTAGAAGAGTATTATCAGCATCCCGCCTCAATCGCGTGGGGTGGAAAAGAGATGATCGAGTCAGTCGGACTCATTTCTGGAGGCGCGCATCGCTCAATTCTAGAGGCTGCTAAAGAGGATTTGGATTGTTTTATTACTGGAAGTTTTGACGAGCCGACCTGGCATCAGGCTTTTGAGGAAAAGATTAATTTCTTTGCTCTTGGGCATTCAGCGACTGAACGTGTCGGACCGCAAGCTCTGGGCACATATCTCCAATCTACGCTTGGCATTGAATGTCCCTTCATCGATATCCCAAATCCCTTTTGAATAATCTGGGAATTTTGGGCTTCTTCTCTTTTTTTGTATGTCATAATTAAATTTTTATATATATAAATGCGAATATCTGTTGTAGATTATTGACAGAAAATCACTTAACCATACAGAATACCACCATTTGACTCCTGTTTCAAAGATGTATCGATTTTAAAATTAGACAAGGATTTGTCATGCGTAATGTCATTGATATTCTCCAAGAACGCGGCTTCATCGAGGCCATGACAAGTAGCAATCTTCGCGAAATTGCCTCAGAACCTTTAAAAGTATATTGCGGATTTGATCCAACTGCGGAAAGTTTACACATTGGCAATCTTCTCCCTATGATGGGATTGGCTTGGTTTCAACGTTGCGGGCATACTCCCATCGCCATTGTGGGAGGAGCCACAGGCATGATTGGAGATCCTTCAGGCAGGAGCCAGGAACGAAATCTGCTGGACGAACATGTTTTGCAAAAAAATCTCAAAGGAATTCAAAAAAATCTGGAGTCAATTTTACGTTATTCGGCTAATGGCAGCAGCGAAACAAAAGTTGTCATGTTAAATAACTATGATTGGTTTAAAGGTTTTTCGCTGATCGATTTTTTAAGGGATGTGGGCAAATATTTTCGTGTCGGTCAAATGCTTGCTAAAGATAGTGTCAAAAAGCGCATGGACTCTGATGAAGGGTTAAGTTTTACGGAATTTAGCTACCAACTTTTACAAGGCTACGATTTTTTGCATCTATTTGATCATCATGGCGTGACACTCGAATTGGGTGGCAGTGACCAATGGGGAAACATTATTGCAGGGACTGATCTAGTTCGTAAAGTACGGGGCAAGGCTGTCCATGGCTTGACTTTTCCGCTTTTAACCCGCAGTGATGGAAAGAAATTTGGAAAATCAGAGCAAGGTGCTGTCTGGTTGTCTGCTGAGATGCTCTCTCCTTATGAATTTTATCAGTATTTTTTTCGCATTCCAGATGCCGATGTCATCAAACTGATGAAAATGCTGACCTTTATGGAAATGGAAGAAATTCGGGATTACGAGAAAAGCATGATGGCTTCTGACTATAAGCCGAATACTGCTCAACGCAAACTGGCCGAAGAAGTCACGCGCATTGTCCATGGAGATGAAGGGCTTCAAATAGCTCTTAGAGTAACCCAAGGTGCAGCCCCAGGTTCGGTCACAGCGCTCGATGCCGAAACGCTAAAAAATTTAGCGGGAGATATGCCCAGTTTTACAGTGTCTTTAGAACAGATTGCGAATCGCAAACTAGTAGATTTGGTAAACGAAACAACTCCTGAACGCAGTAAAGGCGATCTTCGCAAAATGATTAGAAATGGCGGCGTCTATCTCAATAATCTGCGGGTCGAAGATGAAAACTATGTATTAACCCAAAGTACGCTTATTGATGGGCATGTGATGTTAATCGCACTTGGTAAAAAGAATAAAATGATTATCCGTGTTTCTCCAAGCGAAAATAACGTGTAAAATTTTAGCCAAACCTGAAAAAAAAGCCCTTTGATTAAAAAATATTATTGAAACGAAATTCGCGTTTCGTATGATAGAGAAACTATGATCCTAAGCCATCAAAAAGAGATCCGCCTAGAATCATCGAGTGAGGAAGCGTAGCACTCGTAAGAAATTTTGCCTCATTAACTTTGCATGATATGTGAAGAGATAAAACGGGATTTGAAAAATCACTTGATTGAAAATGAACGGGATAAGACAATATCAATGATTGCCCAACCATTTAGACGCAGCCTATAGCACCTTTATAACTTTAAGGAGTCCTACAGTTATGACAACAACCCTAACAAAAAAAAGCACGATGACTAAGAAAAAGCTCATCAATTCAATCGCCCAAGAAAAGCAAATTCATCCCAATGATGTGCGAAATGTCATTCAAGCCTTTTTAGACAGAATGACAGAGGCTCTATCCGAAGGGGAAAGGCTTGAATTCCGCGACTTTGGAGTTTTTGAAGTCGTTGAACGTAAACAAAAAATTGGCCGCAATCCAAAAAATGCAGCAGTCCCAATCGTTATTCCCGCACGTTCTGCCGTTAAGTTTACCCCAGGTAAAAAAATGCGCAAACTTATTGAAAAGTAAAACTTTTCAATACATATGCACAAAAAGTTGAGCATGAAGGATATTGCACACGTTTTCCTGCCTCGCTCTCTTTTTGCTTGTGATTCAGCCTTTAGAGCGATCTCTTAAAGGAGTGAATGAGCCGTTGAAGATTTCAACTGCTCGCTTGTTCTCAGGATGGTGAACGTGTAAGTACGCAAAACTCTAATGACACTACGTGACTTAAAAAACATATATCTCGAAACCTGCTCTGATTTTTTGGCTTCACCTCTGAGTACACTTACGACGGCCATCCTAGAATCTCGCCCTCTCGACCTCTCTTCCGATGCTTCATTCGAGGCTTTTGCGGGACTCAAAGAACCGAATCAAACACCCTTTGCGCTTCTTGCGGAAGGGTATCAGCTTTTATCATTAGCATTTATTCGAATTCTTGCAGAGAATTCCTCAGCTGCTTATGAGGAATGGCTGCAAGCTAAAATTAGCGACTATGTTCAGGTGAATACTTGGGCTGAATTTCAACTCTTAGCTGCCCTTAAAGCTATTTTAGCCAATCTAATAGATCAGCCGCTTAACCTTCAATCCCCGCAGCAATTAAAAGGGGGGGCCGCATTTCTTGAATGGAAAGGACTTTGGAGTTGGGGTAAAGCCACACATGGGCATCTGCATGCAGATTTGGGGTGTTTATGGGGGCTTTTTGGGTATTTATCACAAGACAATACCTGGATTGAGGCGGCTAAAGAAGTTGCTAACTGGCAGCTTAACACTTTAAATGTCGATTTTTTTCCCGTTAGAAGCCTCTTTACTCTGGAAGAAAATGCATTAATTCCAAAAATTCTGATCTCCAATTATTTGTTGTTTTCCATGATTGCAGCTTTGACTGGAGATAAGCATTTTAAATTTGCTGCCAAAAAACAGCTGGAACATTTAAATCGATGCCAGAAAGTGAGAATATCCGATGAAGCCTTGCTGATGGAAGCCTTCCTCAAACGCATCGAAGGGCGAGTTTCTGAAGAAGAATTTGCTTTGCAGCCTTGGATTAGGGATCAGGAAGTGGGCTTACTAGGATTTCGTTCTCCAAATGAAACTGTTTTTTGTTTGGGAAAAGGGGGGCAGACAGGTTTAGGCTATGTGAATTTCTCCGACATCGGCATTGTGAATTATGGCCCTCAGCACCTCCCCCTTGGAGATTGTCAAACATTCGGCATCGAAGAAAGCGGTTTTGAAGCCGCAACTTGCCAGCTCGATCCTTCAAAAACTGGCTTCTATCTTTCAAGCACAGTGCGCCTGACCCCCAAAAAAGTCGATTTAGATTCCTTTGCGAATTTTCGCAACGGAATTCCAAGTAATATATGGGTCGACCTTAAGCACATCTTTACCTTAGAAGAAAAAAAATTGGTGGTAGCAGCAAATTTTTTCTCCCTTCAGGAGATGCAAGAGTTAGCCTTTGTTTTTTTTGTGACGGCAGATTGTTGCCAGCTTGAAAAAGGTTCAATGATCTATCCAAAAACCTTTGTCCATTACCGTGGACTTGAGGATTCTTTAATCTTCAAACGCGGTGATGCTAGGTTGTCTATCAAGGCACAAATGCCGCTTAATGTCGAAGTGATCCCTTTAAGCGGAGGGGAGAATTTCTGGGGGGCCGATTTCCTCGTTGCTTATCCCGTGCATGCAGCTTCCCCTTCAATCGAGTGGACTATTTCTAAAATTTAATTATCTATTTTATTTCAAAATTCGTTGAACAGCATTATATGAATTAGCTTTCTTGTAGTCGAAAATTTTTTAATTAATAATTTTTCATCTTAATTAATAAAATGAAGAGGTTTTTTGTGAATAACTCTACAGCAGTTGAAAAAGTTTTTAATGATGCCGAGTTAGATTTCTTGCTTAAATTAAATTCCCTGGAGGAATCTACAACTTATCCTTGCCATGTTAAATTAAATGAGTCTCCTCCTCAGTCCCTATATCCAGATCCTCTTAAAACTGTAGAAAAAGCAGCTGTTGCTGCAAAATCAAAATTTGATGAGACTTTTCATGGAAAATCTTACAAACTTACAACATTTAGTTCATTTGGTTCAATCGGTGAAAATACAATTTATATGCCTTCTGCTGAGGAACTCAGGGGGGTGCATTTAGGATTGGAAGAAAGCGAAACCCAGCTTCTCGAAAATACTAAAATACGTCCTTCCACAAGAGGACATAAAAATGACAAAAGCGGAGAATTGCCCAAAAAGACTCCAAGCCGCTCAGGTCTTTCGAGAATTTCAAATGCACCCAGACTTTCGAGCAAAAATCAGAAGCGATCTAACGCTCTCTCTTCGATTAATGAATAAGCTCAATCCTAAGGATTCGTTTAAATCGAATCTTTAGGATGTAAAACTTGGCAAAATTTCTTCGAACTCCTATGCTTTTATTTGGTTTATGTTAAAAATGACGAGGAAGCAAATGAATTTTCCAAAATTGATAATCTTGACTGTGGTTTTATTATTCGGATCTATTTTGTTTGTTTCATTAGTGCGTGGTTCAAAGAAAACAGGAGCTGCGCAGAATGCTTCGTATTCCCAGCCTATAGAATTGGAACAAGAAGTTCGCCTTGTGGAAGAGCCATCTTCAAAAACGACCTCTTTAGTCGCCGATAAATCTAAGATCGTGCAAGGAAAGATCCCTCTTCCGCAAGCCAATCGTATTGAGGAATTCTTCAATTTAACTGCACCCCAGCTTCCGATCGTGGAAACCATTACCTATAAAAGTCGAGTCAATTGGCTCAAAGGCCGGCCTGCTTGGTTATCAGACTATGCTTCCCATTTTCATACTTCCCGCCATTTTATTGCGCGCAGTTTGAATGGCAAAAAAGACTACTTCAAACAAGATGTGGCAGAAGGCGATCGCTTCAATGTTTTTAAGGAAGAAGCTGCAGTTGCCTTTCATCTGCTTGTAGATCTCTCCAGAGCCAAATTGCTATTCTACTACCACGATTTGAATACCGACGAACGCGTGCTATTGAAAACTTATAATGTTGGATTAGGTCGACCCGACACTTCCAAACCTTCTGGATTTTTAACTCCTGTGGGAAAATATAAATTGGGCGATAAAATAGCCATTTACGAACCAAGTAAAATGGGGTATTATCAAGGACAAAAGACTGAGCTCATCCGTATCTTCGGCACGCGATGGATTCCTTTTGAGCAAGAACTTGAAGGATGCAGCGCACCAGCTAAAGGATTAGGGATCCACGGCTTGCCTTGGAATACAAATGACCAAGGGGAACTTGTTGAGATAAGAACAAGTTTAGGGAAATATGAAAGCGATGGATGTATTCGATTAGCGACTGAAGATATTGAAGAGATTTTTGCGATTGTCGTCACTAAGCCGACTATTATTGAACTCGTAGAAGATTTTACCGAGGCAAAATTACCCGGCAAAGAATCTAGTTAAAAATCCTCATTTAGGAGTGTATTTTTGGACCTTTTACCTCACGAAAAACAAATTCAAGAATATATAAAGACGATTGAGCACCTAAAAAAGCAAAATCAAAATAATCCTTTATTCAATACAGAAATCCGCAAGTTAGAGCAAAAACTTGAAAAGCTAAAAGAGAAGATTTATTCCGAGCTCACTCCCTGGCAAAGAATTATGATTTGCCGCCATCCCTCACGCCCGCATACCATCGATTATATTGCTCACATGTGTGAAAGTTTTCACGAACTTGCAGGAGACCGTACTTTTGGCGATGATAGAGCCATCATTGGAGGGTTAGCCAAAATCCAGGGTGTCAAGTTTGTATTGATCGGACAAGAAAAAGGGTTTGATACCGAAAGCCGTTTGGAGCGTAAATTTGGGATGCTGAATCCAGAGGGATTCAGGAAAGCGCTGCGCCTGATGCACTTAGCTGAAAAATTCAAACTGCCCATCATCTCTTTAATCGATACGCAAGGTGCTTATCCAGGTTTGGAAGCGGAAGAAAGAGGCCAAGGCTGGGCGATTGCTCAAAATTTACGTGAAATGATGCGTCTAACAACTCCAATCATCGTCGTTTTAATTGGCGAAGGATGCTCTGGGGGCGCTCTTGGAATGGGGGTTGGGGATGTCGTGGGGATGCTAGAGCACGCCTACTATTCAGTCATTTCTCCTGAAGGTTGTGCCTCCATTTTGTGGAAGGATGCTGCTAAAAACGTGGAAGCGGCTTCGGCTTTGAAATTAAATGCAGAAAATCTACTCCCTCTACAAATCATCGATGCGATCATTAGCGAGCCGCTCGGTGGAGCGCACCATGATCCTGAAGTTGTGTATGCGAATGTGAAAAAATTTATCTTAGAACAGTGGGAAATCTTGAAGATGATCCCCACTCCGCTGCTGTTGGAACAAAGATATCTAAAATTTAGAAAAATGGGTCAGTTCACTACCCAATAATATATAGTCTATTCAAAGTTACTTTTTATGAAACGTTTATTTAGTGCCGCTTTCACTAACCGAAAGCATTGGATTCTCGTCCTGATCACAATGGTTTCCATGTGTCTCTTAACAGTTGCAACGCAATTGGAGATTTTTGCCTTAGGTGTCATCACGAAAGGTCCGAGTGGTGCAGAATTTTTCGAGCTATTTGCCCCCATTGACAATGGCGAGTTAGTGCCAAAAACAGATATTACCTACCAGGAAATGCAGGAACGATGGAGCGAGTTAGATCCCTCTCTTGAAAAAGTCACCCGGGCTCAAGCTGAAACTTTTATTGAGCGTTATAAGAAGCAAGATCTAGTCGCCACTTTTCTCGGAAGCATGAATAAAGTGTTTCCTATTTCAGAAAATCTGACCAATCTGGCCTATTTTTTAATCATGGTGGCCCTTTTTAAGGCCTCGACCTTATTTGCTTATCGTTTTTCGACGCGATTAGTGGCTATTCGTGTGAGTCGAGATCTGCGGCAACACTATTTTGAACACATTCAATCCTTACCGATGAGTTTTTATCAGCAGTACAATAGCGGCAGTCTGTCTGCGCGCGTCGTAGGAGATGCCTCTTTAATTGCCGAAGCTTTAAATGCCTGTTTAATCAACTACATTCAAACTCCTTTTACGGTATTGACAAGCTTAGCTCTTTGCTTCTTTGCTTCATGGAAATTATCGCTGATTATTTTCTTTGGGCTGCCATTGTTAGTTCTTCCTATTGGATTTATTGCGAAACGCGTTAAGCGCATTTCCAAGCAAATCCAGCAAAATCAGGAAAAGTTCGCCTCCGTCCTCATCGATTTTTTGGCCGGTGTTCAGACGGTTAAAATGTTTGCGATGGAAGACTTTTCGCTAAAGAAATACCGCGAGCTAAATAATCGCATGGCAACTCTCGAACAAAAAAGTGCAAAGTACGACCTTTCTTCCCGTCCTGTGGTGCACACAATTGCCATGTTTTTCCTGGCTATCACTCTGCTGGGTGGTTTGTATGTGCTAAAAATGAGCGTTTCGGAATTGATCGTGTATTGCGGAATTCTTTATTTGTTCTATGAACCGATTAAAAAATTTGCCGAGGAGAACAGTCATATCCAACGCGGCATGGCAGCGGCTGAACGGATGCTTGAAGTGATGAATATTAAACCTTTGATTGAAGATGTCTACGATTCAAAACAGCTCAATGAATTCAAAGAGACCATCGAATTTGACAAGGTTTCCTTCCGCTATGGAGATCAATGGGTTTTGCATGACCTATCCTTTACCGTGAAGAAAGGCGAATCTGTGGCGATTGTTGGACCAACTGGGGCAGGTAAATCTACCATCGTCCAACTTCTTCCCCGTTTATATGACCCTCAAAAAGGGGAAATTCGCATCGATCAAAAGCCTTTAAGTGCTTACACCCAGAAATCTTTACGTGAAATCATTGCGTTTGTCCCGCAAAAACCTTTCCTCTTTCTAGATACAGTTTCAGCGAATATTGCTTTTGGAAGAGCCTTCTCGCAACATGATATCGAAGATGCGGCTAAAAGGGCGCACGCAGATGAATTTATCCGCAAGCTTCCTTCAGGTTATGGCACAGAATTGGCGGAGTCAGGCAAAAATCTTTCTGGCGGGCAGCAGCAACGTTTAGCAATTGCACGCGCCTTAGTCAAAAGTGCACCAATTCTGGTCATGGATGAAGCAACTTCCTCACTGGACATGGTCAGCGAACACCATATTAAGCAGGCTATTCAGCAGTTACGCGGGGAAGTCACACAAATCATTATTGCGCATCGCCTTTCCACTATTGAAGATGCAGATCGCATTATCTATCTGGAACAAGGGCGAAAAGTGGCCGAGGGAAGTAAAGATGAGCTCTTAAAAACCTGTGAAGGATTTCGTATCTTGTGGCAGATGATGCATCGGGAATCAGCTGTCAGTAAGGAATAGGTACGCGATTTAAATATAAAGAGCGTATCTATTTTCTCCGTCTTCTATTGGCAAAAAGATATTCGAACCGGTACTTGTTCGTTGTTGAATTCCCAGCGAATTAGCAATAGATGCTTTTAACTCTTGGTAGGAAATTTCATAAATTTTTTGAGTATTTATATCACTAGGATCTGATCCATCTAAAGGATCGATAAAATAAACACAGCTTTCCTTTTCTTTGACTGTAGCTCCTACAATAACTACAGCATGGAACGCTGCTTCATTATCATTTATCCTTGTAACGTTCTTGGGCCAACCTAAGATAGTTCTTCCAGCAATAGTTTCAGGTAATTTAATAGCATTAGTTTGATAAAAATTTTGGCCGAACTTCCCGATTACTAAATGAGGGCCATATAAATTAAGGTTTTCAATAAGCTTCTCAATAGGTTGAGAAGGGTGCCAGGGACTTTTTTGGGCTTTGTAAACGTATGTCATAAGACATTTTACTTGATTCTCTACCGCAAATTGCAGTCTCTTGACGTCTTTGATCTCATGGATTGGAAGAGTTATTCCATTCTCTTCTAACAAAGATAGACGTGCCTGCATTATTTTTTGCGAATGCAGTTCTTCTATGAAATGAAAAAAATCATCGTCTTCATCCTGTTCACAGAATATTGTAAGGGCGTTGTAAAGAGAATCAAGAACCTCTTTTAAATCCTTCCGGCTCAGGTGTTTTACCATAAAAGATAGCGCATCTGTCTGGGTAAATACACCTGAAGCTGTACGTTCTGCCAGGAATTTTGCATTATCTACAGGAAAGTACTGGTCGATGCGTGTTTGAATTTTCCGGTATTTAGAAATGCTTTTTTCTGCAGCAGTTGGTTGAAGTTGACGGGGGGCTTCAGCGTTCTTGATGGGTTTTTTCTCATTGCGAAGGATTTGAAGAGCATAGTACATGCATGTGTCACCTTTTTGAGGTGATTGCACAATTCGAGGGCGTTGTTTTGAAGTGGAGTCGGGAAGTTCCTTAGAATCGGGTTTGCCGGGTGGGGGAGGGCAGAAGCTAAAATACGCTGAGGGGTTTGGTAATCCTTCTGTGTGAATTGCGTGCATCATTGCCAAACCCCTACATTTAGTTTTGCATATTTATTTTTTGCTTAAGGAGATCATTCACAATCTCAGGAGAAGCTTTCCCTTTAGTCATTTTCATCACTTGGCCCACAAGAAAAGCAAAAGCTTTATCGCGGCCAGCTTTGAAGTCGACGATCGATTGCGGATTTTCTGCCAAAACTTGTACCACAAGCTTTTCAATCTCGACCTGGTCATTCACCGGGGCAAGGTCTTTTTCTTTTACGATATCAACAGGAGATTTGCCTGGTTGCAAGAGCATTTCATCGGCTACGGTTTTAGCAATTTTGCCGGTAATTTGCTTTTGATCAATCATGTCAACCAAAAGTCCGATATGTGCAGCTGGAACGCCAACATCCACGATGGATTTACCGCTCTCATTCAATCTACCGGCAAATTCTACAATCAGCCAATTACATAAATTGCGGGCATTAGAAGTCACTTTTAAGGCTTCTTCAAAGTAGTCGGCTAACTTTTTTTCACTTGTGATAATAAACGCATGATGGGCTGACAATCCAAGTTCTCTGACATAGCGTCTTTCTCTTTGCAGAGGGAGCTCAGGGAGATCTTTTCGAACTTCTTCGACATAGGCTTTGGTCAGCACAATCGGAACGAGATCAGGCTCTGGGAAATAACGATAATCGTCTGCGCTTTCTTTGGTCCGCATAATCACTGTTTCTTTGCGGTCTGGGTCCCAACGATAAGTGGCTTGCCGGATAACTGAGGTATGGGGTTCTGTAGCGTGTTGCGTGTATTCACGGATTTGACGTTTAATTTCCGCTTCTAAGGCCATTTCCATATTGCTAAAGGAGTTCATGTTTTTGATTTCGATTTTATTGCGAAATCCTTCTTCACCTTTTGGGCGCACAGAAATATTAGCATCGACGCGTAAAGACCCTTCTTCCATATTACAGTCGGATGCGTCGATATATTGCAAAATAGCTTTTACGGCTAAGCAATAGGCGACTGCCTCTTGGGGGGAATGCATGCAAGGCATGGACACAATTTCAACTAATGGAACTCCAGCGCGGTTATAATCGACTCCGGCGAAGGTGGAAAAGTGCTTAAGCATACCTGCATCGTCTTCGAGGTGAACATGATGGACTCCGAAGGCTTTTTCCGTTCCATCTACTTCTGCGATTACTGTTCCTCCTATCACGATAGGATTTTCAAATTGAGTAATTTGAAAATTGCGCGGGCTGTCCGGATAGAAATACGATTTGCGGTCGAAGGTGCTGATTAAGGCAATTTCAGCTTGAATGGCGCAGCCCAGCTGCACGGCTTTGCGGACGGCATCCTGGTTTAAAACTGGCAGAGCACCGGGCATGCCTGTACAAACTTCTGTGATATTCGTGTTAGGTTCATCCCCGAAACGATTGGGTGCAGCACTGAATAGTTTGGATTTGGTATTCAATTCCGCATGGATTTCTAATCCGATAATGGTTTCCCATTCAATTTTTGTCATGTCAGGTGCTCCTATTTGACGAACTCAGGGATAGATCGATGGTAATCAGTAACGCGTTCAAAGGCATTTGCGGCATGCAAGACAGCCACATCTTGCTTTTGCGGACCGATTATTTGGAGTCCTAAGGGTTTACGATCCTGGGTAAAACCGCTAGGAATGCTGATTGCAGGAACTCCGGCCAGGTTGCTTGAGATGGTATAGATATCTTCCAAGTACATTTCAAGTGGAGTTTTGATCGCTCCGATTTCGAAAGCTGCACAAGGACACACGGGTGTGGCCACCAGATCACATTTTTGGAAAGCTTCTTTAAATTTTTGAATCATCAAGGCGCGCACTTTTTGAGCTTTGCGATAATACGCATCTTGAAAGCCTGCGGATAACACATACGTGCCTAATAAAATACGTCGCTTTACCTCGCTGCCAAAGCCTTCTTCTTTTGAAAGCTCATAGACTTCGTCTAAAGTTTGCGCTTTAGGGGAGCGATGTCCATAACGAATTCCGTCAAAGCGGGCTAAATTGGTCGAGGCTTCAGCTGTCGCTAGAATGTAATAGACAGCCAGTGAATATTTTAAGAGACTAAGGTCAACATCGACAATTTCGGCTCCCAAGCTTTTGAAGACAGCCAGCGAATTGTCAAAAATCTTCTGCGGTTCATCAGCTAATCCTTCGAGAAATTGGCGCGGCACACCAATTTTTTTCCCTTTGAGCTGCCCATCAAATTTTCCTAGGTAGTCTTCAGCTTGCATGGGTAAACTGGTAGAATCTTTCAAGCAGTGCTGTCCGATGACTTCCATGATTAAGGCAGTATCTGCCGTGGTTGTGGCAATGGGGCCAATTTGGTCGAGCGAAGATCCGTAAGCGACTAGGCCATATCGAGAAACCCGTCCGTAGGTTGGTTTGAAACCCACGACCCCGCATAAAGAGGCCGGTTGGCGAATCGAGCCGCCCGTATCACTCCCCAAGGCAATGGGGCATAGCCGGCCAGCTACTGCCGCAGCAGATCCGCCGGATGATCCACCGGGGATGCATTTTAAATTCCATGGATTGAAGGTTTTTTGCAAAGCGGAATTTTCAGTGGAGGAACCCATAGCAAATTCATCCAGATTGGTCTTTCCAATCAGGAGTGCGTCCTCTTGTTCTAAAAGATGTACCGCGGTGGAAGAAAAAGGCGCTTTAAAATTCGTTAAAAATTTGGACGCACAAGTCGTGATTTCCCCATCGATGTGAATATTATCTTTAATGGCGATAGGGATAGCCGCTAGTTTGCCGAGTTTTTGGCCAGTGGCTTTTTTGTTATCCAACCATTCTGCTTGTTTGATCACTCTTTCTTTTAATACACATAGAAAGGCTCCGATTTGTGGATCGAAAGTTTCTATGCGCGTTAGAAAATGTTGCGCAATGGCCTTGGCTGTAATTTCTCCGCGAAGAAAGCGATCGCGGATTTCAATAGCAGATAAAGTGTGCATGGAGTCCATTTATGATTTAGGTTTAATGACAAGAGGCACGCGGATCATTCCACTAATTTGGGAAGGGGAGTTGTCTAAAAATACTTGACGCGGCATTGTTTGGCCGATGACATCCTCGCGTGTCACATTTGAAATTTCTTCCAATACATGGTTACAAGCTTTGACACCAGTGGTATCAATTTGTTTTAGCTCTTCCATGTAATTGAGGATACTCTGTAAATCTTTAAGCAATGCCTCTTCTTCATCTTCCGTGTAGCGGATACGACATAATTGCGCTAAATTTTTCAGAGTTTCTTTGCTTAAAGACATGTGGATCTCCCTGTAATAGTTTACCAAAATACCGTTTCTGAGTAAAAAAAACAAGGGTGAATTTAATTGCTAGAGATTAAGGGGGCGAGGCATTTTTGGCTCTATCCCGAATAGATCACAAAAATTCAAATAAGCTTTTTTAGCCGATGGACGTGCTTCTGGATCCTTTGTTAAAAACTGACACATCAGCTGCTGAAATTTAGCTAAAGTTCCCTCAAATTCTACTTGCTTACATCTATGATTAATTTCTTCTTGAGTAATGTTTATAATTTTTGCTGAAAGTTGTTTAAAATTATTCTGCTCAAAAAAGTACTTACCATAGAAAGCTTCGAAAAGCAATGCACCTACAGACCATAAATCCCCTTTGGGAGCTAAAGCAAGTTTGGTTGCCTGTGCTTTAGTCAGGTGCGCTGGAAAGTCGCCAGTTAAACCGATGTATGGTTTTGAGAGATCTTTAATGACGATTCTTCCGTATAAGAATTCAGGGGAAATTTTATTCGGGGTTCCTGTAAGGCCAAAAATTTTTTTCTTAAAAAGAGCTAACTCCTGATCCTCAGTTGAGGAGAGACCGAAATCAGCGATTTTCGCGCGATTGTTTTTTAGAAGGATATTGTCTAGTTTCAAGTCTCGATGAAACACTTTTCGTTGTTTCATGATCACGAGAGCTAGCAGAATATCGTGCAAATATTGAGTGAATAAATCGACTTCAGATAAGGACATTTGTGGAAGACCCTTCGCGCAAAAGGCTGAAAGAGTTCCTTGTTCACAGTACTCTGTATTGATGGATACTTTTGAATGGCCTGCTTTAGAGACGTAAAATGCATAAGAAAAAACTTGGAGAAACACTTCTTCTTTATCGAAAAGACTTTGAATATCTAATTCCTTTTCGAATTTTGCTATTTTGACGGCAGCTTTTTCTTCGGAATAGGCTTCATTTTTAGGTCCGCTTAAGCGAGCTGAAAGACTTTTAGTGCGTACACTAAAAGCTAATCGCGCCACTTTCTGGGTTCCTTGTCCTATTTTTTCTTTGGTGATCCCAACGATGTCTCCATCGTCAGGATGCAGTTCATATTTTATCGCTATATTCTCAGCGGCACATCGAGAAGAAAATGAACTAAGAGTTTCGTGCACATTTAAGCTGGATACTAATTCACCCATTTTTGAAATTTTATTAGATGATTCATTCAAAATACTTTGATTTGAATTTGAAAATGAATTTGTAGCTTTGGAATCAATAGGGGAAGAAGAATGCATGTTTTTATTACTTTTTGATAAAATTTTTAGGAAATTATACGTTATAAGTAAGTAATTATCAATAAATAATTAATAAAAGAATGCTTCTGAAGATTTAATAAAAAAAATCCAGGATAAATTAAATAAAATTTGCCACATCATATAATTGAACAAAAAAAATATATTTATCTCTAGTTCATTGGAGATACTCTCACCTTTTTCGCCGTTCTTGTGGATTAAGAATACCCTGATTAGTTATGGTAATTTTTCGATTCATTGTGGGGGGGAGTTATGACCAAAAGAATACTGATAGCCGCCGGAGGAACTGGGGGACATGTGTATCCGGCAATTGCTCTAGCCGAAAAATTACGGGAAATGCATCCCGAAATTGATTGCCATTTTGCTGGAGGCAAGCTTTCTTCCAACCCTTTTTTTGCCCACAAGAACTTTGATTTTACTGAAGTAAAATGTGGAAGTTTAGGGGGTAAAGGGTTTTCACTTGTTAAAGAAGCCGCAAGTATAAGCCGGGGAATTATTGAAAGTTTGCGCTTGTTAAAATCTCATCAGCCGGAACTCATCGTAGGTTTTGGAAGCTATCATACTTTTCCTATTCTGGCGGCTGCACGCCTGGCTAGAATTCCTTATGTGTTGCAGGAAGCAAATGCTTTGCCAGGGAAAGTCGTCAAATTTTTCTCTTCCAAAGCTGTTTTCACGGGGCTTAATTTTCCACTTGCCTCACAGTATTTAAAAGGGAGAACTCTTGAAATTCCCTTACCGGTTCGCAAAGGGTATAAAAAAGGCAGTCATACGCATGAAGCTGCTTGCGAGGCTTTTGGATTGGATCCTCAGCGTCTAACCTGTCTTGTTTTTGGTGGTTCGCAAGGGGCGCAGGCGCTTAATGCTGTTGTGCTTGAAATGCTTCCCCTTTTCAAAAATGACACGATTCAGTTTTTGCATGTTACAGGAGATAACGCCATGACAGATGAGCTGCAGAGGCACTATGTCAAGCATAACGTATTAGCTTATGTCACTTCCTTTGAATCGCGTATGGACTTGGCTTGGAGTGCAGCCGGATTAGCTTTGACACGGGCAGGAGCGAGTACGATCGCTGAGGCTATTGAATTTGAGGTCCCGGCCCTATTAGTTCCTTACCCGTATGCTGCTGATCAGCATCAAGATCTGAATGCCGATTTTTTTGTTGAAACTGTTAAGGCTGGTTTAAAATTTCAACAAGACCATTTAAACCCCAATGCGCTGTATGCTCAAATAGCCGCACTTAGGCAAAATCCGCAACAACTCCTGTTGTGGAGCGAAAATATGAAAAAGTATAAGCTGCAAGCAAAACCTAGAACATTAGATCAAGAAATTGTTAGCTTTTTGCAAAAAGGAAATGTATGAAAGATGTGCATTTTATTGGAATTGGTGGAATTGGCATGAGCGGGTTGGCTCAAATTTTGTTGAGTCAAGACATTAAAGTAACGGGTAGTGATTTAACGGAAAGCCGCGTGACTAAAAAGCTTGCTGAGGCAGGTGCCACCTTATTTATTGGACATTGCGCTTCCTACGTTAAGCCTGGCACAACGGTTGTATACACAAGCGACATTCAGGAAAATAATCCTGAATACCTCGCTGCCAAAAATTTACAGTGCCCCTTGCTTCATCGTTCAGACCTATTGTCCTTGCTGATGCAAAAGTATCAAACTTTAGCCGTGACAGGCACACATGGTAAAACAACAACGTCGAGCCTGCTCACATGGGTTTTGCATGTGGCTGGGCAAGATCCTTCCTTTGCTGTGGGAGGGGTGATAGCCCAGCTTGATGCAAATGCCGGACATGGACATGGCAAGTATTTTGTGGCCGAAGCCGATGAAAGCGATGGATCTTTTCTTTGTTATCGTCCTTTTGGTGGAATCATCACCAATATCGGCTTGGACCACATGAATTATTATCAGACTGAAGAGGCTCTCTCCAACGCTTTTCATACATTTTCTACTCAAATTGAATCTGCTCAGCATCTATTTTGGTGCCGCGATGATGAGCGTCTCCGAAAATTGAACATCCAGGGAGTTTCCTACGGATTTGATCCGGTGAGTGATTTACGCATTTTAAAGTTTACGCAAAAAGGCTGGAAGACAGTTTTTGATGTTGTCTATCAAGGTAAGCAGTTCTCACAAATTGAAATTTCTCAAATAGGCTCTTATAATGTACTCAATGCCTCTGCTGTTTTTGGTTTAGCCTTAAACTTGGGCATTGATGAGCAGTTGATTCGCAAGGGCTTGGCGACTTTTCCCGGGGTAGGTAGAAGATGCACTCATCGGGGTGAAGTTCAAGGGGTTTTATTCATCGATGATTATGCGCATCATCCTAATGAAATTCGGGCCACCTTAAAGGCAATTCGCCATGCGATTGGCGAAAAGCGGTTGATCGTGCTTTTTCAACCGCATCGCTATACCCGTACCAAGGAGTGCTTAGGAACTTATCAGGGCATTTTTGCGCCAGCTGATCTTCTCTATATCACTGACATCTATGCAGCGGGTGAGGAGGAAATTCCTGGGCTTTCCCATGAAAATATTTTGGCAGAACTGAAGCTGGATCGACAGTTGTCATGCTCCTATGCATCGCGCCAAGGCATAGCCGATTGTGTTTATGGCAAGCTGCTGCCGCACGATGTGGTTGTGACTTTGGGGGCGGGAGACATCCACACAGCTATTCCAGCAATGATGCAGCTCATTGAAAAAAAACCTCCTAAAATCCATGTGGGGGTGATTTATGGGGGGAAATCAGCCGAGCATGCCGTTTCCCATTTATCTGCCAAACATATTTTAGACTGCCTTAAAACCCCTCTCTATGAGGTAACCCCTTTCCTCATCACGCAAGAAGGGAAATGGCGCTTACCCGAAAATCCGATGGATGAATCTGAAGAAATAATTCCGGGATTTGTCTGGCAAAAATTGCAGGAATGTACGATCCATTTCCCTGTCTTGCATGGCCCCTTTGGGGAGGATGGCACGATTCAAGGTTTTTTCGAAACCCTAGGCAAGCCCTATGTCGGGTGTGATCATCAATCTGCCGCCATCTGCATGGATAAAACTGTGACCAAGCGCTTAATTGAACGAGAGGGGATGTTAACTTCGCCCTTTGTTGCTTTTAATCAAAGCGAGTGGCACCTGTATGCTGCAGAAATCGCCTGTCAGATTAAGCAAGAATTGACTTTCCCCGTGATTGTCAAGCCGGCGCATTTAGGCTCCAGCATTGGAGTTAAAAAAGTCGAATCGGTCGCACAACTTCCAGAGGCTATTCAGTATGCCTTTATCTATGACACTGTCGTTTTAGTGGAAAACTTTATCAAAGGACGCGAAATTGAATTTGCTGTTTTCGGCAATGATGCCGCACATGTATTTCCACCGGGAGAAATCTTAACGAGCGGAGAACTTTATGACTACCAAGGGAAGTATTCACCTGATCGTGCCATGCCCACAGCTGAACAAGCTCAGCTTCTGCCCGAATGGATTGAACAAGGGATGTCTTTAGCTCTCAAAGCCTACCAGGCTGCGACGTGCAAAGGGATGGCGCGCGTGGATTTTTTTATGGATGAAACGGGATGTTTTTGGTTTAATGAAATTAATCCGATTCCTGGATTTACACCTTACAGTTTGTATCCGCAAATTTGCAAAGTAAACGGCTTGCCGGGGACCAAATTAATGGATCAATTAATTATCCTGGGTCTGCAGCGTATGCGCCATAAAAATAAAAAAGATCAAATGAGCTTAGCGATTTAAAGAGAAGGTTTTTTCCCCATGATGAGACGTTTTAAAGTAGTCGTGCCTTCTTTTAATAGCGTGGATTTTATCGAAAAAACGCTGCACTCGATCGAATCCCAAACATTTAAAGATTTCGATGTGTGTGTGATCGATGACTGTTCAACCATTGAAAGGCAGCGTGAGATCATTCGGTCATTCTGTGAAAGAAACCACTGGAAATCCATTTTTCACGATAAAAATTATGGCGCCCTCTACGGATTAGTGGGAGGAATTAAAGCCCTGGAATGTGTAGATGAAGATGTCATCATTGTGATCGATGGAGATGACTGGCTCGCGCATGAGCATGCCTTTGAAAAGCTACATCAAGTTTATATAGAAAATGATGTTTATCTCACCTGGGGGCAATGTGAAGTGTATCCGGCTGGAAAAACTCCCATGCGCTATGCTCAGCCCATTCCGGACATGATCATCGAGCAAAAACTCTATCGGGATATTCCCTTTGTGTTTTGGCATCCCGGAACATTTAAATATCGTTTGTGGCGGGGAATCAAAGATGCAGATTTAAGAGATGCGGATGGAGAATACTTTCGCATTATGAAAGATAAGGCCACCCTCTATCCTATGCTAGAAATGGCTGGCAAAAAGATCAAATTTATTGGCGAAACCCTCTACATCTACAACATTTCGAATCCCTTAAATGACTACGCCACAACGCCTATGGAAGAAATTGAAAGGGTAAATACGATGTTAAAGAAGAGTCCCCGCTATCCCACTTTAAACCTGGAATAGATAATGAATTCGGATGCACCGCCACCCTTTCGGGATAAAATTCCACTCAGCCAGGCCATTGTTTGGATCGTTTTATCGACAGTGCTTATTTCAGGCTCTGTGGGCATGTGCATTTTTTACTATCTCCACTTAAGAGACCAACGTACGCGCGATCCACAATATGAAATCTCAGCTATCTTACAAACTGGAGGGCAGAAAGAAACTCTCAAAACAGTTTTTTTAGCTGAATTACTAGATTTATCAGTCGATAAACCCACAAATCTTTATCGTTTTAACACACAAGAAGCTCAGCAAAAGCTGTTGAAGTGTCCTTTAATCGCCAAAGCTAAACTTAAAAAGATTAAGCCAAGCACTATTCTAGTGAATTATACTTTACGCCAGCCGATTGCTTTCTTGGGCGACTATACTAACACAGCTATTGATAAAAAAGGATTTTTGTTTCCTTTTAAACCCTTTTTTACGCCAAAGAAGCTTCCGGAAATTTATCTGGGTTATCTGAAAGAACCCCAGCAAGAAATATGGGGAAGCCACCTGTCAGGAGAAGCCAGTGAATTAGCTTTTACACTCTTTCAATTAACCTCCAGGCACTGCTCCTCAGAAAGTACATATATCCGCAAAATTGATGTGTCAAAAGCTTTTGCACCAAGCTACGGTCAGAGACAGATTATTCTAATTATTGAGGAATTGCTAGAAAGACAGGTCGAGGGACGTGTGTTGCTGTGCACTTTTCCTCAAATTGTAAGGCTTAGTGCTGAGCATTTTCGACAGGGCATTGCCAATTATTTAGCTTTACGCCCTTTTTTGAAAAAGCAGGCGTTAAGTCTCCCCCTGACTGAAGATGTCAACCTTTTTAAAGGACAGGAAGTGATCATTGATTTAAGAATCCCTCATTTGGCTTATATCCAACCAGGGATTTCTTAATTTTTTTAAAGGAGAGTTTATGACTACATTTATTGAAGTGTATTGGACAAGCGGCAGTCTTGAAGAGGCTCGTAAAATTTCAAGATATCTTGTGCAGGAACGTTTAGTTGCCTGTGCGCAAATTATTCCTTGGATTGAATCAGTTTATATGTGGAATAATCAGCTTGAGACTGCTCAAGAAAGCAAAATTACTCTAAAAACCCAGTTAGCAAATTTTGAAAAAATCAAAGAAATTATCCTGCAAAATTGCAGCTATCAAGTGCCCGAAATCACCTATGTCACACTAGATGGAGGGAATAAAGAATATTTAGAATGGCTGGAAACAAGCACGCCAAATTTTTCCTCCACGTACATTAAAGAGAGCATCTAGCTCTATTGGAAATGGTTGTGACAAATTCGAAAGCATGGTATGAAAAGCAGCACGTTTAGCTTTTGCGGGCTGCATATTTGGCCTGTTTTAAGCGTGTAGATTATTGCTTCTTATCCGTGAACCTACGAAAACGTTTCGAACTATTAAAATTACGCAACCCAATACCGAGAAAGAAATATGAAAGAATTTGTAGAATACTTAGTCAAAAATCTAGTGGAAGAACCCAATGCAGTCTCTGTCAAATGCTATGAGGGAGAAACTGGTGTTATCGTAGAAATTCGCGTAGGGGAAGGGGATGTGGGTAAAGTTGTTGGGCGAAAAGGGATGACGATCAAAGCTTTAAGAACAATTTCTTCGATGGTGTGCGCACGCTTAGGTTGCAAGGTGCGTCTTGAACTCGTCGAATAATAAATTACGAAAAAGACAAAATATCTTTTATTGTGCTTGTTTAAAATTTTAATTTTGCTATGGTGGAGGAATGAGCGATATAAACATATAGATCAGGCTTTGAGAGGAAGAGTGCTAATATGGTAGCGCTAAATAAAGTTTTAATCGCAGGTCGATTAACGCGAAAGCCAGAATTACGCAAAACCCCAAATGGGGTTTCTGTCACAGATCTCTTGCTAGCGCTAAACCGCGAATTTGTCAGCTTTAACGGTGAAAAACAGCATGAAGTTTGCTTTGTAGATGTCGTCGTTTGGGGAAAGCAAGCTGAAAGCTGTGTGAATGCACTGTCTTGTTCTTCGGCAGTTCTTATTGAAGGACGTTTGCAGCTGGATGTGTGGCACGCTAAAGATGGTGACAAGCGTTGCAAACTGCGCGTCGCAGCAGAACGTGTTCAATTTCTAGATAAAAAACCTTCAAACGAATCTATTGACGGGAAATTATCAGAATTTGCAGCACATTCTTCTTCTTAGCGTGAAATGTAACTCAAGAGGTTTATGATGGTGTTGACAGAAGGAAGCGTTGAATTACACGCTGAAAAATCCCATGATATTCTTATCCTCCATGTCAAAGGCAGGCTTGATGCTCTTTCTTCACCTAAAGCAGAAAAAATCGTTTTTGACTGGATTAATGAAGGAAATCTCAAGCTTCTCCTGAATTTTTCTCAAGTGGAATATCTCAGCAGCGCTGGGATGCGCATGCTCCTCTCGACTTCAAAAAAATTGAAAGCCTCTAAAGGGAAGCTTGTTTTGTGCGCAGTCACGTCTAATGTCATGGATGTCTTAAAAATGTCTGGCTTTGATCGTGTGTTGGATATCGCGAAATCTCAAGAGGAAGGGGTCTTCCATTTTTAAATTGTGAATACTCGCGAATCAGCTCCAATTTCTTCAAGAGTCCAGTGTTTTTTTCTTCAAAAAACATCCCACACTAAATCTCTGGTTCCCCTTGCGAGAAATTACATCTAACGCTTTCTCATCAAAACCGTCAGTCTCAAATCTATCGCTTGGGGAAAAAAAACCATTCCTGCTATACTGCTTTTAGCATCTCCCTATTAACCTGACTTTTGGGTTTATCTCCTTGGAATTCAGGGTGATTTTCTTGACGAGCTTTGCGATTTTTTTTGAACCAAATGGTGTTAAGCTATTTTTGAGAAAAATTGTGAAACTCGCAATAAAAGCAAAATCAGGTTATTGACTATCCTAAAAACATCCAGGGGTATGCAAAAGGTCGATCCGTGAGTGGTGTGATAGAAAAAGAAGAAGTTGAACGAATTGTTTTAAGCTTTGCAGTGCAAGCTCAAAAACAAATTCCAGTTAATTTTCAAAAAGCTCGCAAGCGCGTGATTGTGATTTCTGGCCCGACCAGCTGCGGTAAGACGGCTTTTTCGCTTAAACTTGCCCAGGAAATTCAAGGAGAGATCATTTCAGCTGATTCCATGCAAATTTATCGCGGCATGGACATTGGTACCGCCAAAGCGACCCTTAAAGAAAGGGAACACATTCCCCATCATCTATTAGATATTCGAGATGTGTACGATGCCTACAATGTCGTGGATTTTTACTACGATGCGCGACAATGCTGTGAAGAGATTCTTAGTCGTGGCAATGTCCCGATCATTACAGGCGGATCTGGTTTTTACTTGCACTCTCTGCTCTACGGCCCTCCGAGCGGACCTCCCTCTTTGCCAGAATTACGTAAAGCCTTAGAGGCGGAATTTGAAGAGAAGGGCCCTGATGCTTTATATGAACGACTAATGCAGCTTGACTCGCAATATGCACACAGCATTACGAAGCATGATAAACAAAAAATCATCCGAGCTCTTGAGATTTTAACGCTCACCGGCAAAAAAGTGAGCCAACTTTCCTGGAAGGGGCGACGGAAGCCGCGTAATTACGATTTTAGGTGCTGGTTTCTGTATCGACCTAAAGAACATCTTTATCGTCGCATTGATCATCGCTGCGAAAAAATGGTGCAAGAGGGCTTAATTGAAGAAGTGATGCGCTTAAAACAAGAAGGGATTTTACAAAATTCTTCTGCATCTCAGGCAATCGGATACCGTCAAGCACTTGATTATTTGGATTCACCTCAAACAAAAGAAGATTTTGATAAGTTTTTGGATGCCTTCAAAAAATCATCACGGCGTTATGCAAAAAGACAGTTTACCTGGTTTAGGCAAGAACCCCTATTTCAATGGTTGGATCTGGATTTGCATGATCAAGAGGTTGCTGTGGATATGGTGCGGCAGGATTATGAGTACGGGCTTTAAATTTTTTGAGAAACCTTAAAAGACCATCAAAACTTGCGATGAGAAAAAAAATAATTAGAAACTAGAATTATTAATCGCTATTTAGTTAGCATTATTCAAAAGTAAGTTTTTTTTGAGACAAGAATAGCTCTGACATTTTCTTTACCTAAAAATAAGGATCTTCTATGATTTATCCTAAAACCGATCTACCGAGTAGTTTTGCAAGATTTTAGGGCTGAGGCTGGTGCCGATAACGCTTAAATGGGTTAAAAGGCTTGTCAAGCCTAATAGAGCGGGAAATGTCCCCTCAATTTTGGTAATAATTAATGTCCAACAAGTAAATAAAGATATCTCCATGAACCATTTTGAAAGTACAAGTTTACGCGAAGACAATCCAGAAAGCAGCCATGAACAACCCAATGATGCTCAACAAGGTGTTGATCATTCTCCGGATCTAGGGCATGCCAACATACCTGAAGACAAGGCTGAATCGTCTTCTCATGACGAAGAATCGAAAAAGCCTTCGCCGCAATTAGAGGCTTTTCAAGCAGAGCTTGCCAATTTTCCTGATGGTGAAAGTAAATTACAGCATGCGATTTCGCGAATGGAAAACGCTTTAGCTCAATCAGGTAATCCTGATTTTAGATCCTTTTGGGATATTCGCAAGATTTGCCTTGAGCTCTTCAAAGAAAACTCAAATTCGCCCCTGCGTCCAATGCTTTGGAATAAATACACCGAACTCTCCAAGGAAGCGCGCCGTCTGAAAGAAATTCTGGATGAGCAAAGCGCTTTTGCTGCAGAGCAAATCGAAATCGCCATTCAAAGCATTGAAAAAGAAATTGCTGAATTTGACCAAATTATCGAGCAGCTACCGCTACCCGAATTTGCCATGGACAGCCCCTTTTTCCAAGGGAAACAATCCTTCTATCAGCAAATTCAAAGAGAATTAAATCTGCTTAATACGCAAGCTTCGCGAATCAATGCGTTAAGAAAAGAACTTATCAAAACTGAAATGCGGGTACGTCAAAAAAATAAGTTCTTCCAAAGACTTTCTGAAGCGGGTGACAAAGTCTTTCCAAGGCGTAAAAATTTGATTAAAGAGGTCAGTGATGGCTTTTTAAGCGACATCGATGCTTTTATCGAGGCCTATTTTAAAGAAGGAATAGCTGAACATTCCCTGTTCGCGCTCCGTGAAGAGATCAAAATGTTGCAGGGATTTGCGAAGATTTTAACCTTAAATACTTTTGCTTTCACCACCAGCCGCACACGTTTAAGTACATGTTGGGATGAAATCAAAAAATTAGAAAAAGAACGCAAAAAAGAACGCTCCATCCAACGCGAAGCCTTTAAGCAAAATACCGAGGAGGTTTTAGCTAAAATTCAAGAGCTCAACCAAGCTTTTGATGGGGGGCTTTCAGCAGCAGATGCCTATAAGAACATAGAAGAAATCGTTCAACACATGCGTGAAGTGGAATTAGGCCGGCATGAGTTGAAAATGTTGCGCGATGAATTGCAAAACATTCGTAAAAAAATTCAGGACAAACAAAAAGTTGAAGATGACGAGCGCTTAACACGTGCCCAGGAAAAAGATCGTTTAAAAAGAAACCATCTTGTTCAACTCAAAGCTGATATTGATGCCCTTCTGAAGACTCATCAAGAAAAATCCCCTGAGCAAATCGAAGAAGAGCGCGACATATTGATCCAAAAAATTGCCGATTTGTCACTTTCAAAATCAGAAAAGCAGGAACTTGAACGTTTACTGAAGCCTTTACGCGATTATGTCGCAGAAGTTAGGGAAAACGCACTTTTAGCTTTATCGGACGATGATAAGCAAGCCATGCAACAGCTCAAAGAAGTTCTTAAACAGAAGATTGAGCGTCGACAAGAAGTCAAAGAGCAGCTTCAGGTTTTGCGAAAAATGAATAATACTTCTGGATTTGACATCACTCAGTCTTTGAATGCCAATATTCGTTTAAATGAAGA
The DNA here is from genome assembly GCA_002786175.1 of Parachlamydia sp. GTDB lineage: Bacteria > Chlamydiota > Chlamydiia > Chlamydiales > Parachlamydiaceae > Parachlamydia. The sequence continues at coordinate 91,950 of PEQL01000002.1, read as the reverse complement.
AAAAGAGCGCTTAGAAAAAATCAATCTAAGTATTACAGAAATTGAAGGGAAAATCGCTGAATTGAGAAGATCAAGCAAGTAGTTTATTTGAGGTTGGTGTGAGTTTATGGATAATAAAGCCACGCATTCTTCAGGTTATTCTGGTATAACGGTATTTGATCTTGATCACACGCTTTTTCATGGCAATAGCAGTTTCCATTTCGGAGTTTACCTGTATCGCACAGGCAAACTCTCGTTTTTACGGATGCTCTATCTGGTCGGTTGCTTCTTAGGCCATCGATTCGGCTGTGTGAGTTTTTATCGTTTGCATGAACTCTCCATCAAAGCCTATTTCCAATCTATTTCTTTTTCTCAGCTTGAAGGTTGGGCGGACGAGTTCCTCAATCTTCATTTTGAGAGTCTCATCAATCCAGAAATTCATGAAAAACTTCTCGAGTCCCAAAAAAACAAGCAGTATACACTTATTCTTTCCAATTCGCCTCATTTTCTGGTGAAAGGGATTGCCCAACGCTTTCAAGTTGATTATTTCCTAGCAACCGCCTATCAAATCGAAAAGGATCAAGCTGTGGGAGTTTCTTCACTCGTTTTAGGATCTGATAAAGCCTCTTTCTTGGAAATATTTGCCAAAGAGAAGAGTATTGCGCTACAAAACTGTACTGCGTATACAGACCATATCGCAGATCTCGCCCTTCTCAAAATTGTGGGAAAGGCGGTTGTTGTTAAACCAAATAAGAAATTAAGAAAAGTTTGTTTAGAAAATAAATGGACAATTCTTGAATAAGGAAGGGTGCAAGCATTTGGCACATTTCCAGTGTCTCAAAGCCCGGGGTTGTTGTTCGTAAAGCACCCCTATTTATTAATATTGGGTGACTTACGATCCCCCGCCGCAAAAGCTTTCGCGCGGTCCAAACATGCAAGTAATTATTGCAACTTCCCAAGGAGTCTCATGAATCCTCGTTTTAATGCACTACAAATGACAGGAAAACGCAATCGCTCACTTCCTAAGGAATGGCTGCAAGCGGGTGCTTCAGAAATTTTTGGCGTGCACGTTTTTAACCGCACCGAAATGCAAAAAATGCTCCCAAGAGATGTGGTGCGAAACATCCAGGAAGCCATGGCGGGCAAGGAAAGAATTATCCCAGAATATGCGAATCAGATTGCTTTTGCGATGAAGGAATGGGCTATAAAACTCGGTGCTACCCATTATTCTCATTGGTTTCAGCCTTTGACAGGCGCTACTGCAGAGAAGCATGATGCGTTTATCGATTGGGAAACAGAAGATCAAGTCATTGAGAAATTTAGCGGCAAGCAATTAATTCAAGGGGAGCCAGATGCCTCTTCTTTCCCTTCAGGTGGACTAAGAACCACATTCGAAGCGCGCGGCTATACAGGGTGGGATCCCACCTCGCCGGTATTTATTTGGGAAGGCGGGGACGGTGTGACACTCTGCATTCCTTCTGTCTTTTTTTCATGGACTGGTGATGTCCTGGACAGCAAAATTCCACTGCTGCGTTCCGATAAGAAACTCAATCACGAAGTCTTGAGGTTATTAAAGCTGACTGGCATAGAAGCCGGACATGCTTTTTCGACGGTCGGATTAGAGCAAGAGTACTTTGTCATTGATCGTGGTCTGCGCAATCTCCGACCTGACCTGGTCTTAATGGGGCGTACAGTTTTTGGAGCCGCTTCTCCCAAGGGGCAGCAAATGCAAGATCATTATTTTGGATGTGTCAAAGATCGTATTTTAGCATATATGCGCGAATTTGAGATTGCCGCATTCAAGTTGGGCATTCCCGTTAAAACAAGGCATAATGAAGTTGCACCCGCTCAACATGAAGTGGCTCCGGTTTTTGAAAAATCAGCAATCGCAGTGGATCACAATATCTTATTAATGGAACTCATGCGACAGACTGCTTTAAAGCATGACCTTACTTGTCTGCTTCATGAAAAACCTTTCCAGGGAGTAAATGGTTCAGGCAAACACTGTAATTGGTCGATTGGGACAGATACGGGCATTAATTTATTTGATCCAACAGATACACCAGAGAATAACCTGCATTTTCTTATCCTGTTGACAGCAACACTTGCGGCTGTGCATAAGCATGCCACACTGCTGCGCGCTTCCATTGGATCTGCCGGCAATGATTTCCGATTAGGGGCCCATGAAGCTCCTCCTGCGATTATGTCCGTTTATTTGGGGGATCAGCTTGAAACAATTTTGGAAGCCATCTCGCAAAAAGAAACCTCAAGCTCCTCTCCCAAAAGCAAGTACGATCTTGGATTGCAAGTGATTCCAGAATTAACCAAAGATTATACTGATCGCAACCGCACTTCTCCTTTTGCTTTTACTGGTAATAAATTTGAATTTAGGGCGGTCGGCTCTTCAGCCAATCCCGCCATGGCAGTGACTGTTTTAAATGTGATTGTAGCAGACAGCTTGCATCACATTTTAAATGAAATTGAAAAAAATCTAGCCGGAGAATTGCCCACAAGGAAATCTTTGTTGGAGGCCACGCTCCCTGTGATACGCAAATCTCTCTTAGAATCAGCTTCGATTCGCTTTTCAGGGGATAATTACAGTGAAAAATGGGAGAAAGAAGCGCAAAGGCGTCAACTGCCGAATTTAAAAAAGTCTCTCTATGCTTTTGAAGCGTTTAAATCTCCTGCATCTGTTCAAGTTTTTAAGGGGATACTCAACGAACATGAACTGAATAGCCGCTATGAGATTCTTTTGGAAACCTACAGCCATACGATTGAGATTGAAAGTAAGATAATGGTAGAGATGTTTCGCACGCAAATTTTGCCTGTTGCGACCCATCAGCAGAAGGAAATCGCCAAAGGGATCAAGCTCATGCAGGAGATCGCGCCGAGTCAGAGTTTGCTTAAGCAAAAAGAATGGTTGGAAGATCTTTCTCAAGCCATCGAGGTCGCTTATCAAAAAATGCAGGAACTCGAAGAAGTCTCTCAAAAAGCTGAAGCGCTTCCTTTGCGGGAAAAGGCAGTGACGTGTTGTGAGAAAGTGGTTCCCAAATGTGCGGAGTTCCGCCAAGAGGTTGACCGCATTGAATCCCTAGTTGATGATGCGTACTGGCAGCTTCCTAAATATCGCGAACTGCTCTTTATGGTTTAATCCTCATGCTTGATGCCATTGGAGTTTACGGCGGGACTTTTGATCCTATTCACTTCGGCCACCTCAATTTGGCGGTGCAGCTCATGGAATTCCATGGGCTGAAAGAGGTGTGGTTCTGTCCAGCAAAGATCAATCCCTTCAAAGTTGATAAGCAGACAGTGGCGATCGGGCATCGCCTGGAAATGGTTTCGCTAGCCATTTCCTCAGTGCCGCAGTTTAAACTTTTAGATTTTGAGGCGAAGCTGGAAGGTCCTTCTTATACTGTCAATACCTTGCGCTTTTTATTTGAGCGCGAACAAAATTCGCCGCAGCCACGCCAATTACACCTCCTTTTAGGGGATGATAGTTTGGAAGCTTTTTTGAAATGGAAAGAGCCAGCCGAAATTGTTCGTTTGGCTCCTCCTTTGATCGGCTGCCGCCAGTGGAATCAAATCCGGGAAGAAAACGATCCCATTAGCAAAGCCATTCGAATAGGTATGACCCCCACCAACATGATGGAAATTTCCAGTACTGATATTCGTATCAGGCTGGCCAAAGGACTCTATTGCGGACATTTGGTACCAGAAAAAGTACTAGATTATATTAATAAACATCAGCTATACTTGTAGAATGTTATTAACAAATCTTTCAATTTTATAGGCTTAAAAACATCAATGAATGTACCGAATGACAAAATTCTTCAGATAATTGCTCAAACAATATTCGATAAAAAGGGAATGAACATCCTAACTTTAGACATTAGAGATGTCTCCACGCTCACAGATTTTTTAGTGATTGCTGAAGGGACCGTTGATCGCCACGTATCGTCTATCGGAGAAAGCATTGTAGAAACTTTAAAAGACTTTAATCTTCAGCCTCTGCATACAGAGGGGATTAGGGATGGAGATTGGGTGATCATCGATTATGGTGATATCCTTATTCATTTGTTTATTCCAGAATTACGCGAGCGCTATGCTTTAGAAACATTATTCAATAAAGCCAAGATTGTCGATTTGGAGATAGACCCTAGCCGTAAAGTTCATGGACAAAAGTAAAAGGTAATCTATGAGTAAAAAACGTATCGTCGTCACAGGTATGAGCGTTGTGTCCTGTCTGGGCAATGAGGTAGATCTTTTCTATCAAAAATTGTTGCAAGGCAAAAGCGGGGTTTCACTCATCACCGGCTTTCCTTGCGAAGATTATCCGACGCGCTTTGCTGGCGAAATCAAAGAGTTTGATGCAGGCGACTATATCGATAAAAAGCAAGCGCGCCGTATTGATAAGTTTATCGCCTACACCATTGTGGCCGGTAAAAAAGCTTTGGAAATGGGCGGCCTAACTGCGGAAAAACTCGAACTTCTCAATAAAGAACGCAGCGGGGTTATTGTCGGATCGGGCATGGGCGGCATGGGCGTTTTTGTCGACGGAGTGCAAAATTTGCTGGAAAAAGGGTATCGCAAAGTATCTCCTTTCTTTGTGCCTTATATCATCACGAATATGGGCAGTGGTCTTTTAGGCAAAGAAGTGGGATTCATGGGTCCCAATTACTCCATTTCAACAGCCTGTGCCACCGGCAATCATTCTATTATTGCTGCCGCTAACCATATCCGCAACGGTGAAGCTGATTTAATGCTCTGCGGCGGGGCGGAAGCCACCGTGCTTCCCATAGGTTTGGCGGGTTTTTGCGCTTGTAAAGCCTTGTCACAACGCAATGAGGATCCTGCCAAAGCTTCTCGTCCATGGGATAAGAACCGGGATGGGTTTGTACTTGGAGAAGGAGCTGGCGTTTTATTACTTGAAAGTCTGGAGCATGCGCTTGCACGCGGAGCACCGATTTTGGCTGAATATCTAGGTGGAGCCTCCTCTTGCGATGCCTATCATATGACTGAACCGCGGGCTGACGGCAAAGGGGTGGCACTCTGCATCAAAAATGCCTTGAATGATGCGCAAGTTTCTGCTGAAGCCATTAATTACATAAACGCGCATGCCACCTCTACCCAAGCCGGGGATATGGCTGAAGTCAATGCGTTAAAACAAGTGATTCCCAATCCGTCCAAAGTCGTGATGAATGCCACAAAGTCCATTATCGGGCATTGCCTAGGAGCCGCAGGAGGAATCGAAGCCGTGGTGACTATTAAAGCAATTATGGAAAAAAAAGTTCATCCTACCTTGAATTTGGAAGATCCAGAAGAAGGGATAGATTTTCATATTCCGCTCACAGCAGAGGAACTATCTATCCAAGTCGCTCTTTCCAATTCCTTTGGATTTGGTGGACACAATGCTTCGCTTGTCCTTGGTCGGTATGAACCCTAAAAAACTGCAAGAAACTAGCTATGGGGTGATACCTCTAAAAAAGGTAGCCGCCCAGTGGCAAGTTTTACTTATTCAGATGAATGCTGGACACTGGAGCTTTCCCAAAGGACATCCTGAAATAGGCGAAAGTGCTTTAGAAACAGCTCGACGCGAGCTTTTTGAAGAAACTCGCCTAAGCATTTCCCGTGTATTAGTTGAAGTTCCCTTTGAAGAAAATTACCAGTTTACCAAAAATACAAACCTAATTAATAAAAAAGTTTTTTATTTTCTAGCAGAAGTTTCGGGAAATGTGACTGTGCAGAAGGAAGAAATCCAAGCTTTTAAGTGGATTTCACCTATCGATGCCATCAATTCTCTAACCTTTTTAGAAGATAAAATTCTATTTAAACAAATCCTGTTTTTTTTATCATGACAATTGGAATCCTTCCCCCAGAAATTTTAAGTGAATGTTTTCTATTTTTAACGATTAAAGACCTTTGTCTTCTCAGTTCGGTTTCAAAAAAGATCCAAGAAATCGCTGACAGCTCTTTTATCTGGAAAAAATGGGTTATTAGATTAAATGCCAAAATTTCTTTGGAAGAACATCCCAAAGAAACCGTTAAAAAAGTCTATCTCTTGCAAGAGATTAAAAAAAATAGAGGTTCGATTGTTAGATGGCTAGCTGAGACTTTAGGATTAGAAAAGTTTCACTCCATTCCTAGACTCGAGCATAAAAATACGAATATTATGCAATTTGAAAATACCTTTTTGCCTTATTCAATTATGCAAGGAGAGATGAATGATCTCCCATTTTTCGCATTTAAAATTCTTCAAAAGGGAATTCAACAAGAAGAAGAAAAGATCATTATTCTTATACAAAATTCTTCTCCAGAAGATTGGAAATTTCACTTAATCGACAGGGACTTTCTAGATTATATTTCAGGTGGAAAACCAGTTGATAATACAATTTTAAATTATCTGGAGGCTTTACTAAAAGGTGAAGCACGCCAAGAATTAAATTTTTTTCCTTTAGTCAATTGTGGTAGTGTCTATATCAGAACAATTCAGCCCTTGCGCCGAGCAACACATAGATTAGCGATAGATATGCCCGATTGTGCGGGATCTTTCCTGCCAATGTCTAGCTAGATGTATCTAGAGAGCGAGATGGATCTTCCAAAAAAGGTACTGCAGAAGATCATAGTTTTGCCATGACTTAGAAAAAGTTTTGAGTCAGGATGAGACCCGCCAATTGTAAAAAAATTTGAGAAACTTATCCATCCGAAATTTTAAATAACGGTCCAACTGACCTGGAACTTACCTATGCAATGGCTAATCTCTCTCTACTCTATCTAAGAGGTCAATTAGCATACGGGAACGAGAAAAGTGAAGAATTTCATGATTTTCTTTATCCATATGTTTTAAAACTCAAGCAAATCATGAATTAACGGTTGCGGAAACTGGAGAATTTGCTTATGATTTCCGTCATTATAGAGCATTTGGATAAGATTGTGTCTTAAAGGACTCACATGAAAATATATGATGATCAACTGATTGTAGTGACTGGGGGAGCGGGGTTTATTGGTTCTGGAGTCATTCGTCATTTAAATGAAATGGGCATTGATAACCTGATCGTGGTGGATGAACTAGGCACGAGCGAAAAATGGAAAAATCTGGTTGGAAAACGCTTCGTAGATATTTTGTCCAAGCATCAACTTTTCGAATGGCTAAAGGGCAAGGAACAAGTCATTGAAGCCTTTATCCACCTCGGAGCTTGCAGCAGTACCGTTGAGAAAAATGCCAGTTATCTCTTAGAAAATAACTATCAGTATAGTGTCAAACTGGCGGAATATGCGCTGCAAAATAATCAACGTTTTATCTATGCCTCTTCAGCAGCTACCTATGGAGATGGTTTGCAAGGATTTGATGATGAGCATCGCACCTTGCATGATCTCTATCCTTTAAATATGTATGGGTATTCTAAGCATTTGTTTGATCTCTGGGCTCTGCAACAAGGCGTTTTGGATCAGCTTGTCGGCTTGAAGTATTTTAATGTTTTTGGGCCGAATGAATGGCACAAAGAGCGTATGGCTTCAGCGATCATGCATGTTGTTCCTACGGCTTTAAAAGAAGGCAAAATTAAACTTTTTAAATCTTCTGATCCGAGTCATTTTCCCGACGGGGGACAAATGCGCGATTTCATCTATGTCAAAGATGTGGCCAGAATGACTTGTGCTTTTTTGGAAAATGACTCTGCCGGTCTATTCAATATCGGAAGTGGTGTCGCCGAAACATGGAATCATTTGGCTCAAGCGATCTTCAAGGCTTTAAATCTTCCTGTCAATATTGAGTATATTGAAATGCCTAAAGATCTGCTGGGCAAGTATCAAAATTACACCTGTGCGCAGATGTCTAAAACCAAAAGTGTGTTGGGCTCAGTGGCTGACTGCGCTTCCTTAGAAGACTCTGTTAAAGACTATATCCAAAATTACTTACTACCGGAAAAAAGATGGTAAAGCTTTCAGGCGCGATTAGTCAATTATCCAACGCAAAAGTCCTTGTTGTAGGGGATTTTCTTCTAGATTCATATACGATTGGGAAAACGCGTCGCATTTCTCCTGAGGCGCCTGTCGCCGTCCTGGAGGTTGAGCGTGAAGAGCACCTGCCAGGGGGTGCTGGCAACGTTGTGCTTAATGTGCTTTCCTTAGGAGCGACAGTTGTTCCTTTAGGGCGGATCGGGCAGGATAAAGCTGGCGAGTTATTAGTGCAAATTTTTAAGGATGAAGGGATTGCGACAGAAAGCTTAGTCTATCAGTCAGGCTATCCCACTCCCATCAAAAATCGGATTATCGCGGAAAATCAACAAATTGTGCGGATAGATCACGAACGAATCCTGGCTTTGCCGGAGCTGCTGGAGCAAGAAATCATTGATAAGCTGCCTTCTCTCCTTGAAGATGTAAAAGTCATTGCTATCTCTGATTATGGTAAAGGATTTTTATCCCCGACGCTTCTCAGTGCTATTTTGAAGCAAGCCAAAAAAAAGACCATTCCAGTCATTACCGATCCAAAAGGGTCCGATTTTAGTAAATATGCCCATTCAACCATTTTAAAACCTAATTTGAAAGAAGCCTATGCTGCAGCTGATCTCCCTCAAGATGCGCCGCTTGAAGAAGTTGCAAAACGGGTGCTTCAGTCCACACAAGCTGAAGTCCTCATGATTACCCGTTCAGAAAAAGGAATTTCTCTCTTCTATCCGCACGGTGAATGTGAAGACTTTCCGGTGGCAGTCAGAGAAGTGAAGGACGTGACTGGAGCGGGAGATACTGTTTTAGCTGTTTTATCCTGTGCGTTAGCCTCGGGGATTTCTTTGTCTGAGGCTGTCCAGCTTTCTAATATTGCGGCAGGGATAGCTATTGAACGTGTGGGCTGCGCGCGCATCAGTTTAAGCGATTTGGCACAGCGATTACTTGAAATGGATGTTCAAAATAAAGTTTTTGATGAAGACCACCTCTTTGCCCTCCGTGAAGTGCTGCGCCATAAACCCTTTGCTTTGGTAGGTCTTTCTGAAAAGACAGGGCTAACTACACCGCTCTTTCAGGCTCTTTCTCAATTAGCACAACGTTCTGATTGGAATATTCTCCTCCATGTTTTTGATGCTGAACCAGACTCCGGTTTTATTGCGATGCTGGCCTCGTTGCGTATTGTGAATTTTATTATTTTGAATAAAGAGGGGATTGCCGAACTCTGCCAGTCGATTTATCCAAAAGAAATTTATCTGGGTTCGGCTGAAGGGTTAGATAAAGTTGATTCCGCTTTTAACCCCTTAGTTCAACCTGAAGTTATACTTTTTTCCTCGGTTCGGTAGTTAACGAAAGCTCATACAGATAATTGTCTAAATGTTCTCGAGAGCTTTTAGGTTTATATTCTGGCAATGACGCCCTCTGCGATTCTATCTGAGCTTTTTCTTCTTCTGTTGCGGCTTTTGCACTTGCCTTTTCTAAATCGTCTTTTGCCTTGTCTATCTGCGCCTTTGCTTTTGTCTCGGCTGCTTTGACAAATTCCTCAAACTGAGGAGTTTTCATGACATCTAGATCAAACATTTTGATAATATTTTTTTGATTTGCATCTAAGTGAGTGGGAGGGAGTTGCTTGGCGGCGACTAAAGGAGTTAAAACCTGAGAGACCATTTTTAACTGGTCAAGGATCGAGGGATTTTCGCGAGCGCCACTCAGCAAATTGCCTAATCTAAAAGCAGGTGGGATGGGAGCTGGGTGTGTACTCATCGCAACGGCGAGATTTCGGTAGTTGCCATTTCCATTAAATAGCTCTGTCAAATCAGCGATCATTTGCTTTGTTTGTTTATTCAGTAAGGCTTCTGATTTTTTTAACCTGCTGACTTCGCTCTTATTAAAGGCGACATAAATAGCAAAGGCGGTATTGTAATCCCCTTTTAGTGTCGCTTGTTTAGCGACTTCCGCATAAAAGGACATGAGCTTAGCTCGCTTTTTTGGATCGGCTTCAGACACAATTTGATGTGAAATCGTATAAGAAATAGCATTAGACTGGGCTGCATAAGCTGCGAAAATAGGGGCACTTTCAGGATCCTCTAATTTTTTTGTTAAAAGTTCCCCCACATCTAGCTTTTGACGAACTAACTGAGATTGATTAGCTAGCGCATCGGCGAATTTTCCTGGTAAGTCCTTTGGATAGCCTTTTTTAATCCGATTTAAGTCGATTGGTTTAGCTTCTTTTAAACGTGTTTCAGAGGGAACTGCCAGCGGTTTAGCATTTAATGCTTCTGCAAGTTTCTCGGCACCCACTTTGAGATCTGGTTGGACTTCAGCAAATGCCGCAATATCTTTTAACTGCTCTTTTATTGCAGGCTGGTCTTCTGCGAATGTTTTGCTTGTCATCCAATTTGCTGAAAATTCTAAAAGCGCTTTTTTTTCTTCGAGAGAAGCACCAGGATCTTCTAAACGTCCTTTGATTCCTTCAAAAAGTTCTGCAGAAGTCATTTTAAGTTTATAAGCATTTAAAAACTCAGTCGCAGTCAGCCCCTTTTCTGAAGGTTTTTCGAACACAAATTTTATGACTTCTTTAAAGTTTTTTTCTTTAAACAGTAGATTCATTTTTTCAGACATCTGTGTTTTCGTAGATAACAAGCCCTGTTTTCTTTGTTCTTGAATGTGGTCGCTTGTTAATGTTTTCAAAGAATGGAGCTGTGCAGATTTATCAGACGTATGTAGAGAATTTCTCGCTGGTCGAGATGGAGCTTTGCCTGTTTGAGTCTGATTAGCTTCCAGGAATTGCTTAACTTGAGGGGGAATCTGCGATTCAGAAATTTTGCCTTCTTTCACACGTGCGTTAAGTTCGTCCCGCAACATGGGGAGGAATTCTTGTTTAACCCCTTCTCTTTGCGGGGTCATAGTAGTGCCAAGGAAACGCGAGAAAGCACTCAATAATTTATCATTATCACTTTTCAATACATACTTAAGGTTATCTACAATTTCTGCATTGGATAGTGAGAGCGTACTTCTCCCAACCACTTGGGTGACTTTAGGGGGAGGTTCTCGCATAAAGCCAATTTTACGGGAAAGTACTATCTCTTCCCGCGATCTGAGAGCAGGTTTAGTCGCTCTATCAGGGATAGGTGGGGCAGTTCGCAGGGGGGGGGAAGAGGCCGGCATTGCTAGGATGGTATCACGTGATTGCGAGGGTGTTGGAGGAAGCGGTTTGGTGGGAATAGGGGGGCGAGAGCTCGTGGGGAGAGGGGGAAGAGGCCGTGTTGGGGGCTTGGGAATTTTTTCCGAAAGAGTGCCTACTTTCGCTGAAGTTTCCTGTAAAACAGCGGGACTTTCATCCACCTTACTGCCTAAAAATTGCTTGCCCGCTCGATGTCCTGCAATGCTGCATGATTTTCCTTCGACTTCCTGGGGAAGTGATGTCGGTTTTGTGACCTGAGCGGGAATAAATGAGAGACCTTCATTTGACATACTTAATCCTCAATTTTCTATTAACGGAGGAGCTTGAGTCTATCTTTCTATTTTAATCCTAAAAATTAAATTTGTCAATTTAAGCAAATTAATACAAAAACATTGAATTTATTAAAAAAAGTAATTAAATCTAAAATAAAAGAATCAATAGAGGGAATCTATGTCAAATGACAACAGCTTGTTTCTTTGGCAATGTCAACCTGAGGCAGAAAAACTCATTCAGGAATTAGTAAACTATGCGTGCTACTCTAACCCATTCATAGAGCAGCTTGCTCAAAGTCTTCATCAACACACCAGTACACGTCTTTTTGATTGGATCGATCATGTAGCGACAGGTTACTCAACCCTGATCGAAAAGCAGCTCAATGACACGGGGTTCGTGTTGGAATCCGCTACTCCTGCTTATCGAGTGTTTATGCACCCTGGTGCACAACTGCCGCGGGTCATTTTGAAAGACCATGAGCCAGAAAAGATGGGGCTTGCTATCAGGGTAGAGAGTATTGCAGATTTCCTCATGGTACATGAAATATCTCAGTGGATTGAGGGAAATCCACTCAGTGGATATCGGCGCTGCTGTGTTTCAGCTAACTCTCATGTCAAACTTTGGGTTGTTGAACGACGCGGTACATTAACGATGGAACCTACCTATCCACCTGAAACTGAGCAAATTAATTATTTAGATGCCTACGAGAGATGGGAGACGCGGCCCCGCGCTTTAGAAGATGAAAATCAGGCGATATTGAAAACCTTAGCGCTAGCTGAAGGTCTTGTCGAAATGTTAGGTCGCGATTTGGCGGCCTGGGTGGTTCTAGAAGTGGAAAGAAAGTTTTGGCAATTGAAAAACTCTGCAGGACAACTTCAGAAAAATCGGCAGGATCGCCTTGGAATGGGATGGGCAAATCATGATCACCACACTTTTCGCTCATCCCGGGAAAGATTCCACCTATTGGTCCGTCTCTTCGAAATCCTGGGATTCCATTGTCGTGAACGTTTTTATGCCGGTAAAGAAGCTGGCTGGGGCGCTCAAGTCATGGAAAATCCTCGGTGCGGTTTAGTCCTTTTCCTTGATGTAGACTTGACCGATGAAGAAATTGAAGTGGATTTCGCCCATCATCCGCTCCCAAGTTTGAAAAATTTGGGAACAGTTGGTCTTTGGTGTGCCTTGCATGGCGATTCCATCTTAAGAGCAGGAATGCATCATCTGGAAGCCCAATTTTTATTCGAAGACCTGACCAAAGACTTAGCGGGGATTGGGATCAATATGATGGAGCCTTTTAGTTCATTTCCTTTCCTTAAACAAGCTTTCACGGCTGGAGAAAGATGGAAGGTCTGTCCAAAAAAAATCCAGCATTTGGTGGAAGAAGGGAAAATTTCCCATCAAGAAGCCGATCGCTTTCTAAAAGATGGGGCAATAGGCAGTCATCTAGAAAATCTGCAACGGCGCGAAGGTTATAAAGGTTTTAATCAAAAAAATGTCAGCGTCATTATTAAAAAAACCGATCCCAGGAATGTACAGCTTGATTAAATCTTTCCACAAGCTAGCTTAAACTCTTCCATTTTTTCTTTGAATAGAGGCTCCAAATTTTGGATGAGTGGTAAGAGGGGTTATTTGGACGAATTCCATGAAAAAGGAAAAACCGGATAACCAATCTCGTAAAAAAGTTTTCTCAAGCACTTTTAGTTGCTTAGCAAGAATGTCACTTACATCTTTCATAATTTTTTAAAGAAGGTTTTTAGTCACGATATAATTTGTAGTATTTCTCATAGCCTATGCTTGGAGGTGGTTGTCGCTTTGCCCCCTTTGACAAAAAGAAATCAGCGAGCACTTTATTTTCCTGCATGACCGCAATTTGAAAAGGCGTCAAACCACTTTTATCTTTCGTGTCAACATCAGCCCCAAAAGTTACTAAAAATTTAACGATTTCTTCTAAACCAGCTTTAACAGATAATTGTAGAGCTCTATGCCCATTTGAAGTTTGATCATTCGGGCTACTTCCACTTCTTAATAAGGCTTTTACTATAGCAAGCCCTTTTTCTCCACTTATGTGTGTTCGGTAGAAGTTATTCCTAATCAGCTCACTAAGATTCGGGTCGCTTGCCCCTAGTTTTTTCATAAAATCAACCAAAGGTGTATAGTCACCCTTGTCAGCATTCTTAAGAGTTTTAATATAGTCTTTGCGTACAATACCTTCTTGATTTAAATGACTTGGCCATACAGGATATTGACATCTGAAAGCCAGAAGAAAACGATCAGCGATTAGGCGCGAAAAACGACCATTACCATTCTCAAAAGGATGGATAAAAACTAAACGGTGATGAACTCTTGCAGCCATCTCCACAAAGGTAAGTTCAACAGGATATTGTGACCAAGAAAAAACTTCTAGACAAAGCTCTGCAAGCTGCGTAGGAATCAAACTGGGATTAATACCTATAGATGTTATAGATTTTCTGTATAATCCAGCCCACTCCCAAACATCTCCAAACATAGCTTTGTGAATAGCTTTAAGATCTTTCACTTGAAACCAGTTTTGAGGGTCACCAACTGCTCCTCGCAGGTATTTCCTTTGTGCATTCATGATATTTTCTGCTTCCACTCTATTGAGATCATTTAAATGATGAACCCAAATAGGGATGAGCCCACTGCAATCATCTATGGGAGTAGCGCCTTCTAGAAATTCAAAACGTTCAGGCATTTTCATCCCATAATTTAGAATTTGTTTCTTGCAGGAACCGTTCCTCTTCTTGCTTTACTAGTTCTGCAATAAATCTAGAATCAGGTTGTTGGTCTTCTAAGTTCATTGTTCCTTTGAGGTAACGAACTTGCTTTTCAGCCATTTTTCTTGCTTGCTTACGTCGAATAGCATCTATGGAATCTTGTAAAAGTGGAACAATGACAAGATCACATGAAATTGCACCTAAAATTTTTTTCAATGTGGATAGATTAGCATCTCTTTCCTCTTGCTCGATGCGAGAGATTGTAGATTGCGGGACTCCGGCTCGTTTTGCCAATGCTTTTTGCGACATCTGTAATTGTACACGGATAGATTTAATAAGAGCCCCAATCGTAAGACCTCTAACTGCTACTCTTGTTTTTTGAGCAGCTTGCATGATCTCTTCAATAAGAAGCTTTTCAGAAGGAGAGTAGGATTTCATAAGTTCACCTCATAACATAATGATAGCATATACGACATAATTTTCTACAGAAAATATGCCGATATGACATAAAAAAACATGAAAAATATATCATAAAAGCTGTAAAGACGAGACAGGGATCTTGCAAATAATTCATTTAGGTAGAGGTACACAACCAGGCGACAGCTTTAAGTTTACCATTCCTCATGAGTAACTCATCGATAGAAAAATCCGCAATTAAAGAACCCTCGTTAAATTACAAAAATAAAAAAAGTGAATTTTTTTAAATGAAAATGATTTAATAGTTGAATTAAACTATTCAAATAGTTCAACAACTTATTATTTTTTATATTTTTAAGTTGTTTGGTTATAAATTACATTTGGAAGGGGAGCAACTGGATGGGATTCTTCGGAAGAGGTTTTTTGAGCTCCACCTTTGATAGACAAAGTAATGTTTTTCTTGCCTTCGGAATTTTTTAAGAAAACAGTATCTGCTTTTCTCATGGTTTTATGGTTGCTTGTCATACACATCATGAACATTCCATCTAAATTGGTATCGCCATGGATGCATTCTTCCTCTACAATCAAAGTATAACCGTACGGAATTTCAACTGCAATGACTTCCAAAGTGTCATGTGGATCCTTTGTCCATTTGGCCAGGGTGACAAAACCACGTGAACTTTTATCAAGGGGGGTGATTGTTTGAGCGAAGGGGTGAGTCTCTAAGAACAATCCTCCGCCTTTTTGAACTTGCTTCTCAGCATATTGTGACTCATAATGGTAAGTAATAACTCGATAATCGTCTAAAGAAGGGATTTTCTTTTTTGATATTTGAAAAGGAGAATTGTTATCCACCAAACGCGCCTTAAATGATGTTAAATCGACTTGGGTCGCATCAATTTTTTCTAATTCAAAACTATCTCCGCCCGCAATTTTTAAAATGCCTTTATTCGAAAAAAGGCTTTCTCCAAACAATGGCTGATCGTTTTCCTGTGCAGAGCCGTCTGGTTTTTGATTGCTAAGCCACTTAGCTTTTAATTTTGTACTCAGAGAACTTGGATCTATTTTGGGAGCATCTTTTGTTTGAGGATCAAGCTCTTCTTTTTTATGCTGGAAAAATACGGGAATTCCCTCATCATCAATATGGATAGTATATGCAGATTCATAAGGTTTTTCGATATTACCGTAATAATCACAGGGGCCGATCATTCTAGAACCTTTTTCATCTCCTCTAACGGCGATTAAATTGCGCAATCTAGCATTGGTGCGCAAAACAAATTCGAAATTACCCCCTTTTGAAAGGAGAGGGAAAGTGTTAGCAGCTTTTCCGCGTACTCTGCATGCAACGGACCCCTTCTTACCTTTTAAAGGCAAGAATCGATAATTTCCTCGAGAAGTAACCGGTGTTTGATTTGGAAATTCAATTTGATTTAAAACTTTGCTTCTTTTGAAAAAAAGATTACCAAAAAAACGGCGAGTGGAAGTCGTTAATTTATAAAATAAGTTTTTTTTATTTAATAAGTCTTTAGCTGCTTGATCATGCGCTCTAATTTTTTTTATCAGCGATTTAGTTTTTTCATTTCTATCAGGATCTGCAGCAAGAGTGGGTGTAAATTTTCTAAGCACTTTGACTAGGTCATTGAGTTTAACGTGAGCTCCATCCCCCTTTCTCTTTAGATACAGTCCCCCAAAAGTTCCGATTTTTGGATCTAAATCATTTAAAAAAGATTGAAATTGATCAAAATTGTTTAATTTTAGATGTGTTTTAGTCATAACTTCAGCTTCGTATATGTGTTTTTTAAAATTAGATGCTAATGGATAGATCACTAATATTCAAGTCTTTTTAAGGTTCAATGGTGTGAAGTTAAAGAGTTGAAGTTTGGATATTTTACTTTACAAATCGGTTTTTTTCAAAGTAAAGGGGCCCTTCTCTAGAATAAATGGTATTGCTGATGATGGAATGGCAAAACTCTACTGTTGAGGGTTTATCCAAATGTTTTTTTAAAGATTGAAAGATCACGATTTGCCGAGTATTTGGGTCCATTCTTGCAGCTGCCATGCCCAGGATATCCTGATGCGCATGGGGCATGTAAACGTCGCTTAGGCCCCTTAAAAATGTAGGAGGTTTAAATTGGGTTTGGTGGGATCTCCCACAATTGGAACAAGATCTTCCTTCAAGGCAATGACTGCAATGTCAGGGATTGTAAAAGAGGCTGTGTAAAGGGAATTTTCGTATTGATGTTGTGAATCAGGTTGCCACTCATTGCCTTTAGCTTGTTTTTCTTTGTTTATTTCTTCGAAAATTTGATGGTAACTGAGTAAGGCATCGCGCACAAAAGTGCGTTCCTGCTCACTAAGTTTTCTAAAAGATTCTAAATTTGTAGACTTGTTATGGGGTGAAGAAAATGTTTCCACCAGCTCTTCAGTCAATGTACTGGCATCCTGCAGCTTGCTTGTCCACTCTGTTTTAATTCCTTTTAAAACTTCTCCTCCTGTTTTTGATACTTTTTGATTCGTAGGGTCGGTGATGTCTCCGGGGCCGATTTTTCGATTTTTAAAATAATGGTGTGCATAAAAACCATACGCAGAAAATGTAGCTAAAGTTAATCCTCCGATTAACACAGCGGATAAAATTTTTACAAATTTTGAGGTATTTTTATTGGTGATTTTTTCTAATGGAAAATTGACGACATTTTTTGAAATTTCTCCGATAGAGCGCATCGTAACCCCTAAAAATAATGTCTTTATATAATTATATTAACAATTCAGGATTTAATGATACATAATGGAATTAAAATAGTGATTGCATTCCATTATGTATCATTTGATTACGTTGTGTGTTATGTAAAGGGAAACCATGAGCTTGATTTAGGGGGCGTAAACTGGGTTCCGTAAGTGCTTTTATTGGTTGAGCCCAGACGAAAGTAGGGAGGTATTCCCTTGCATTCATGCAAGACGTATCCATAGTAATTAATTTCATTCCAAGCCGTATCCATTTCAACTTTCAATTCATCCAGCGAATTTTCGAAGTCAGCCAAAAACAGTTTTTTTTGCTCAATAATCTGTTTATAAATTTCCTCATGGCTTTGTTTGAGCTGCTCTTCTTGACTTGTATTGCTGATGTTCATTTTAAAAGGAGGAGGCAGTTTGCTTAATTTCTCTTTGAGCTTATCGATGATTTTCTGCGCCTGTTTTTCCAGTATTGTGGCTGAATTAAATAATGCTTTATAGGTACCCTGGAGTTTGCTAAACTTTTCACCTTCAATGAGCAAGTGAGTAGAATCTATTTTATGGCGCTGGTCTCTCCATGAAACATGGGCATCTTTGACATTTCGCGAAAGCTCGATCATCTTTCCGCGTTCTTTTTGCAGCTCGACAAGATTGATGCTCCAGCAGGCTAAATCAATTTGATACAGACATTTTTGCCAATTCTGTATGGAACATTCTTTTTCTATCAGCTTATGAATTTCTTCTTTTAAACCAAGAAAATCATCCCTTTTCTTTTTAAGTTCTTCTAGCGAACCCGAACTTCTTGTCGAAGTTGTGCTGCCAAAAGATGAAGATGAGGCCTTACTTTCTCCAATTGCGAGTTGAAGAATGGGAGGTTTTAAAGATTGAGAGATAATACCGCTTGTCTCTCGCAGTTGTTTCAAATATTCTTCAATTCTATTTGATACCTCCTGATAATTCAGTTTCTTTTTTTGTTTTTGATCATAGATTTCTATGTACTGAGCAATAGCCTTAGCTAGTTCTTCTGCGTTTAAAGGTTGTTGCTGATGTTGGAGCAGAATGTTTCGAAGTTCTTGAACCTCTCGTTTTGGGGAAGAGGTTGTTCTCAAATTTAGGAGTGCAGAGTTCATGTTCTCTAGGCTTGCGAGGCCTACCTGTGTGATGGGTGAATCATCCCACTCTTCGATGGGGGTTATCCCCCCAGTGTTTGATTCTATGGCGAAGTTATTCCGAGTTACTTGCATCGTATTCTCCTTCAGCTTTGAAAGCTGATTTTAAAAATTAGGTCCCTGATGTGTGATTAGTAATCTCCAGTGCTGCTGCATGCCAGGTGAAAGATATTTAAGATATCTTTGGAAAGCAACTGGCCACATATGGTGTTTTTCCGTATCCACAAAAGCTAACTTGCCATCTTTGGCCCAGGGGAGGTTATGGATAAAGAGCGAGTCTACTAAACCCAGATCAGAAACTATCTTATAAATAGCATTTAAGTGAATGGGAGTCATTCTGTAGCGGTACATCTCTTTATTTAAATTTCTTTTAACAATGCGCATATCCTCTGAAAGAAGCACGAAATTCTTTCTGTGATTTCCGGAGGAGCTTGATGGAGCTGGCTTTGCAGGCAGGGGGTAAATGTATTTTTTGGGAACTTTAAAAAGGTCCTGATATCCATTATCCATAATGGCTTGTGCGATGGATTGAGCACCTTTAGCACGTGCTACCCAGTTTTTCCAATCTACTCTATCCTGTGGGTCTAGATAAAGTTTGATGTAGAAACCTTTAATTTTTTTATGCCTCGTAGGAAAAATCGGACTGTAGCTTCCGGTTTTTGTCCATGTGAATCCTGCTTTTGCAAGAGAAGCTTCCCCTTTTAGGACTCTTTTTTTGGAAAAAATACGATCCAGGGCCCTTCTTGTAGGGTGATTGTCGGGAAGTAGATAAGGTGTAACGGCCTCCCATACTTCACTGGAAATATGCGAGTGCTTGACAAATTTCGGCTGCTTTTCTTGAGGGTATTCTTCCAGTAAACGAGGGAATATTTGGCGAGAAATTGTCTCTCCATTAGATTGCAGGAGAGTGCGTGTATGGAACAGGCCCTCATCATATACTCGAATGATCTCTGAGGGGACACCATAGCGGCCATTTTTTTCTGGGATAATTCGATAGTAAGCGAATTTGCCATCAATTTCAATTTGGGGCCGGGTGGTCTGCAAGCATTCATAAGCAGGCAAGTCATAGTCGGAATGAACTTGGTACAGCGGTGGCACAAAGTCTAAAGCATTGGAACCGAAGACCCAAAAGGTTGTTGCTACCTCATCACTTTTCCAGGAAATGACATAGCGTGCCTCGTCAATTTTATCGAATGCTACGGACTGCACCGCGGCGGGCTTTTGGACGTTAAAAGCGAGAGGGGAACTCCATGAACTCCATGTCTCATCGCGAAAGCTTTTCAGTCTAATATAGTAGTTTTGATTAGGATTGAAGAATGTTTCACTTAGAGGATCAATTTCAATGAAGCCTGTAGCAGGCTGGATTTGGTTAAAGTTGGGGGTGATCAAAGTGAAATTTTTATCAGACGCAATTTGCCACCAAATCAACTCGCAGCCTTCATCGCTTTGTGACAGGTGAAAAACTGTTGAAGGATGGGTCAAATCGGACTGTACATGCAGTACCGTTACGGCCGGGTCGGGTTTCTTAGTGCTTTCCTCCAAAAGAGTTTCAGTTGAGTGCGTATACAAATTTTCGGAAAAAGAGGACCACTTGCCAAGCTCTACGATCTTAAAATTTGCCAGGTTGGCCTGCGCTTGCATAAAATCAAAAGGGGAGTCGCAAGCGCCCACTTTAGTTCTTAAAACAAGAAAAGGATCATCGTCAATTTCATCGAATGCAGCCAGCTGGCGATTATCGAGCTGCAGGTAAAAGGCATGCTGCCTGACATCTAAGAGACTCCAGGTGCCTTCTAGGCAATATTGCAAAACAGGCTGATCGTAGGTAGGTACACATTCGAAAGAAATCCCTTGTTCTGTCGCATATTTAGCTAAAGAGGCGGTTTTTTCCGCTGTCGTAAGACGATTATCAGCACAGATCTGTTCAAATCTTGAAAGAAAAACAGACTGAGATATATTTTCAGATTGCAGTGAAAAACAACATAGACATAGTGCAATCTTTAAAATCGTTGAGAGTTTTCTTCCCAAAGGCATTGGCATAATGACGCTCCTTTTAATTTCTAAGCGCGAGGATTAACCAACGCACTAAGACATAACTGACCCAAAACAAAGCAGCCGCTAAAACTGCTGCTGCTAGACTCTTCCAAAAGAGTTGGGTGTCGTTGTAAAATAAAAGAAAGCTAAAAATCAACATAATTCCAGCAAAAATATAACTTGTTTGGTTGATGATAGGTTGGTTTTTCACGGAAATTTTCCCCTTTTTAAATTTTTTTTAATCAAGTCAATTTGAGTGTAATTTAGCTTCCAGCAGATTTTTAGCGTACTCAAATTAAAACCTTGTGGAGAAAATTTTTAATGTGATCTTAAGATTGCGCTAAGATTTTAAATGGGTCATTTTTATTAGGCGCTTGCTGTAAACATGCTCACATGCTAAAACAGATTCATCCAAATAATCAATTGAGATAGACGCCATGAAAAAGACTGAAACGCGCGAAGCGGTTGTTTTAATAAATAAAGGGGACAAATTATTTGGCATCCTTCATCGGCCGCTAGTAAATGCCCCTTATCCTGCAGTTTTGATCTGTCATGGATTTGGTGGAGATAAGCTGGGGCGAAATCGGCTCTATCTAATCTTAGCCCAAGAATTGGCGGAAGCAGGTATCGCCACACTACGCCTTGATTTTCACGCTTGCGGGGATAGCGAAGGGGATTTTAATAAAACAACAGTCGATGGTTTGGTGAGCGATGCTGAAGTCGCGATTCAATTTTTAAAGCAAGACAGTCAAATTGACAGCGAACGTTTAGGTGTTTTAGGGCGTTCTTTAGGAGGCGCTGTAGCTGTATTAGCTGCTAATCGCAGCAAAGCTTTTAAATCTATCGTACTCTGGGCTCCTTTTTTTAGTGCCGAAAGTTGGCGCGAACAGTGGAAACTTTTACAAACCACCCAAGATGCGGTTAAAAAAGCTGAATTGATGACGATCAATGGAAAAAAAGCGAGCTATGACTTTTATGAGCAACTTTTCGAAATCCGCTTAGATAAAGTTTTGCCTAATTTACAAAATATTCCACTTTTGCATATTCAAGGAAAGAATGATGCCACAATTTTAGAATCACATGCACAAAATTATCAAGTGTATCGTCAAGGTGCTTCCGGAAAATCAAAGTTTATTTTGCTGCCAAATAGTGATCATGATTTTTCACATCTTGTTGAACAACGTCTATCTATCGATGAGACGGTGGCATGGTTTAAACAAACCTTAAATTGAAGAGGCTACGGATGCGTGTTCTGAGTTCTTTAGAAAAACTGCGCTTAACGTTTCAGCCTCGTTTACCCTCCATGCTGCAGGCGCTAGAACGTTTAATTCCATTATTTGAACCAGGCGGGATCGCTCAGGGTCCGTTGGACCATCGGATTGCCCATCGATTTCCGCAAACGATCAATCAAACTCCTGTTAGTTTTGTCACAGGGGATGCAAAAACGCACAAGGCGCTGCGTGTCGGTGTTGTTTTTTCTGGGGGCCAAGCTGCTGGGGGACATAACATCATTAGCGGTCTTTATGATGCCTTGATGAAGCTTAATCCTGAAAGCAAACTTTATGGGTTTTTAAACGGTCCTAACGGAATTATTAATAACCAAGCGAAGGAAATTGATGCGGAAATTCTCAAAAATTACCGGAATTTAGGCGGATTCGATCTTTTAGGTTCCGGGCGTACTAAAATTGAAACATCAGAGCAATTTCAAGCCGCCCTCAAAACGGTACATGGACTGCATTTAGATGGGCTTGTGATTGTGGGGGGCGATGACTCTAATACGAATGCGGCCTTATTAGCAGAGTATTTTCTGCTTAAAAATTGTCAAACACGTGTGATTGGTACACCTAAGACGATTGATGGAGATTTAAAAAATGCCTCTATCGAGGTTTCATTTGGTTTCGATACGGCCTGTAAAACCTTTTCTCAAACTATAGGCAGCATTCTCACAGATAGTCTTTCAGCTAAAAAATATTATTATTTTATCAAATTAATGGGGCGATCGGCCTCTCACATTACCCTCGAATGTGCTTTAAAATGCCATCCCAATTTAGCTCTAATTGGTGAAGAAATTGCCGCCAAAAATTTATCGCTGAAAGCCATTATTCAGTCTATTGCGGATTTAATTTGTGCCCGGGCAGAAAAAAAGAAAAACTATGGGGTCATCTTAATTCCCGAAGGACTGGTGGAGTTTATCCCCGAAATCAAATTTTTGATTCAAGAATTAAATGCCCTGTTAGCCAGTGCGAAACCTCATTTAAAAGAATTAGACTCTCTGCCCAAAAAAGAAAAAATTCGCTACGTAGCCGAGTGGTTGACCCCTCCATCTAAAGAATGTTTTTTATTTTTGACCGAAGAGATTCAGCTTCAGCTTTTAATGGAACGCGATCCCCATGGGAATGTGCAAGTAGCCAAAATTGAAACTGAAAGATTGTTAATAGACCTTGTCAAAGCAGAATTAGCTATAAGGAAAAAAGACGGAGCGTATACAGGGGGATTTAGTGCCCAACCTCTTTTTTGTGGATATGAAGGACGTTCTTGCCTTCCATCCAATTTCGATTGTCAATATTGCTATGCTCTAGGCCATGTGGCGGTGCTTTTAATTCATACAAAGCTTACAGGGTATATGAGTTGCATTTCCGATCTGCACTTACCTGTCGAACACTGGGGAATCCAGGGAATCCCCCTTACGCAGATGATGGGAATGGAAGAGCGCAATGGGGAGCTTAAATCTGTTGTTCTAAAAGCTTTGGTTGATCTTACTGGCAAACCTTTTACATTCTTTGCACAGGAGCGAAAGAAGTGGGAAACGGAAGATATGTATTGCGATCCGGGGCCCATTCAATTCTTTGGCCCTCTAGCAGAAACAGACCAAATCCCTCTAACTCTTTACCATGAATCGTCTAAGAATCTTCTTATTGTATAAATAGAAATAAATTTATATATAAAAACTATAGGCGTTTAACTTTCAGGGGATTTTTATATGACAAGGCTGCTATCTTTATTAGTCATTCTTGCAGTTGTGGGGTTGA
The DNA here is from genome assembly GCA_002786175.1 of Parachlamydia sp. GTDB lineage: Bacteria > Chlamydiota > Chlamydiia > Chlamydiales > Parachlamydiaceae > Parachlamydia. The sequence continues at coordinate 68,468 of PEQL01000002.1, read as the reverse complement.
CCTATTTATTTGTGCATTATTATCAGGATTCTTATGAACTTATTCCTGTGACTCAGGAAGTTAACCCAGCAAAAGCCCCTATAAAACCTTGGGTAGATTTCCGATCTCCCTCCGGGAAATTTCAGGTAAAATTCCCTTCCCCACCTCAGCATGCCAAAGAAAAACTTGTCGACCCCCATACGAAAGAAGTTCGTGAATACGACATGTATGCCGCTGAAAGTGGAATTGGAAGCGTCTATATGATTAGTTTAATCACTTTTGATGAAGTAGATACATCTCAAGAAGAGGCTGATTTATTGACATCTGTGATGAACAACATGGTTAATTCCAGCAAAAATAACGTATTGAAGACAATGGATATGGGAAGTTTTCAAAATCAACGGGCATTAAATTTTTCGATTGAAAATGGAGATGTACAGATTCAAGCCACTGCTTTTATCCGTAATAAAATTCTCTTTGCTTTAACATGCGTTTCAAAAAAGTTTAGTGATATGCCCACAGAATTTAATTACTTCGTCAACTCGTTTAAATTAATATCGGAAGAAAATTCTCCAAATAATCTGAAATAGTAAGTCAAATAGAGAGGTGTTCAATGAACAAAAAAATCGTTTTGAGTCTGCCAGTTATATGGACTGCTCTTATTGGCACCTTTGCATCGGTATCCGCTCTTCCTCCTCCATCCACCCCTTCCTCTTCAACGGCTTTACCCTCGCAGAAATATTCGACCCCAAGTTCATCACCCAGCGTAGGCGCTCCTCCACCTTCTAGCAGCAAGTCTTCTAGTTCCAGCACCAAACCCTCAAGCACCGCTTCACCCTCGCAGCCTATCATTAAAAAATTTGAAAAAAATCCTATAAAAGCTCCTGAAGGTGGTTTAACGCTCTATACCTCGCCTGGTGTGATTGCTGTGAAAGAAGGAGGATGGGTAGGCAGCGATAATTTGTATAATTTATCTGATAAAATAGGGATTTCGATTGAAATTTTAAAACCCTCTTCCCTTGGACTTACGGTGACTGATGAGGGGCTTAAAAATCTTGTTGCAGAAGCTTTTAGGAAAGTCGGTATTCAACCGATAATGAATCCTGAGCAAACATCTGACCCTTTGCCTTTTTTTCATCTCTTAGTGATGCTTTATCCTCATGAGAACACCTTAGCTATTTTTTGCGAAGGCAGATTGTTTGAGAATATAAAATTAGATCGCGTCGTGATGGAAAAAACGGCTGAATTACAAGGCATTACTTGGGAAAAGCAAAGCCTTGTCATTGTTCCACTATTTGATGCTTCAGTTCAGGTTGGAAAAGCGATGATTAACTTGACCAGTGCATTTACTGAACGCTATACGTACTTTGAGCATGTGAAAAGCCAGCGGTCGCAGGAATGACGAGTTGATGCATAAGATCACTCATTTCTAAGGCTGCTAAGGCAGCCTCAGCTCCTTTATTGCCATGCTTTGTCCCAGCTCGCTCAATGGCTTGTTCGATCGTATCGGTTGTTAAAATTCCGAAAATAACCGGGATATTTGTTTTTAAAGCAATTTGCCCCAAACTTGAGCTAACCTGGCTAGCGATTAAATCGAAGTGAATCGTGGATCCGCGAATTAGGGCTCCTAGCGTGATTACCGCATCGTAAGATTGAGACTGGGCCATGTTTTGGGCAATCAAAGGGATCTCAAAAGAGCCTGGCACCCAAGCCACATGAATAGATTTTGGCTCAACTCCATGGCGATAAAGGCAATCTAGCGCGCCTTCCAATAAACTTTTTGTAATAAAATCATTAAAGCGGCCAACGACAATTCCAAAGCGTTTGCTGCTGCCATTTAGATTTCCTTTAAATTCCATGGGATTTCCTTAATTTTTGGTTGAAAGCGATAAAAAATGACCTAACTTTTCCTGCTTAGTTCGCAAATAGTGCGCATTTTCACTTGTAGGTTGAGAAAGAAGGGGCAGGCGCTCCACAATAGTCAAGTCATAGCCAGCTAAGCCGCCATATTTTGCCGGATTATTGCTGAGCAGGCGGATCGTGGTCACTCCTAAATCAGCCAGGATCTGGGCGCCTACGCCATATTCACGCGTATCCACAGGCAAACCGAGTTCTAAATTTGCTTCCACGGTATCACGCCCTTGCTCTTGCAAGCAATAAGCTCGAAGCTTATGCCCTAGGCCAATGCCGCGCCCCTCATGTCCACGGAGATAAACTAATACGCCTGCACCGGCTTCTTCTATCTTTCGCAAGGCGAGATTCAGCTGACTGCCGCAATCGCAGCGTCTTGAGCTAAAGACATCTCCTGTCAAGCATTCAGAATGCACCCTGACGAGAACATTTTCTTTCCCTTTCACATCCCCCTTAACCAGCGCTAAATGTTCGATGCCGTCGAGCTTCGATTCATATACATAGGCGGTGAATTCGCCGCATTCTGTGGGAATTTTAGCGTGGGAAACACAATGCACCAATTTTTCTCTTTTGCGGCGGTAGCGCACAATCTCTTCAACAGAAATAAAAGGGATTTGATGGGTTTCGGCAAATTTGACTAAATCTGCATTGCGGGCCATGGTGCCGTCTTCATTAACAATTTCGCCTATCACGCTGGCTGGATAAAGGCCTGACATATGGCATAGGTCAATGGCAGCTTCTGTATGTCCGGCTCTTTTTAGCACTCCGCCAGGACAATATTTGAGCGGAAAGATGTGTCCTGGGCGCCCTAACTCATTGGGTCGTGTATGCGGATTAATTAATGCTTTGATTGTTGTTGTTCGATCGAGTGCCGATACGCCGGTGGTTGTTCCAATTAAAGCATCCACAGAAACCGTAAAAGCTGTTTGGCGAGCTGCAGTATTTTCAGAGACCATTAATGGTAAATGGAGTTCTTCTAGACGATCTTCCAGCATGGGCATGCATAAAATCCCAGTTGTGTGCCGCACCATAAAGGCAATGGCTTCCGGGGTTACTTTTTCGGCGGCGATCACGAGGTCGCCTTCATTTTCGCGATTTGTAGCATCGGAAACTATGATCATTTTTCCTTCAGCAAAAGCTTGCAGAGCTTTTTCAATATTTGAGTGAGTCATGATAAGCTTTCCTTTGTAGGGGAGTGAAAGGGGAGGACAAGTTTTTCGACATATTTTGCCATAAGATCGACTTCTATATTCACGAATAGGCCTTCTTTTTTCAGCCCAAAAGTGGTCATTGCGATGGTGTGTGGAATCAGGGTCACTGAGAACGAGCGCACATCTACATGGCACAGTGTCAGGCTTATTCCATCTAAAGCTATTGAACCTTTTTCTACCATATATTTCAATAAGGCGGGAGGCGCACTTATCAGAAAACGATACGAATTATCCGGCAAAAGCTTAATACTTTCAATTTTGCCAACACCATCAATATGCCCTTGCACCAGATGTCCGCCCAAGCGGCTGCCTACTTGTAGAGAGCGTTCAAGGTTGACTTTTTCTCCCACCGCTAAGTTTTTTAAATCTGTACGCTGCAAGGTTTCGCTAACCGCTTCTGCTGCCCACCATGACGGATTGATTTCTATTGCTGTTAAGCAGCATCCATTCACGGAAATCGAATCTCCAAGTTTGGTATCCGTCAAAACTTGTTGCGCTGCTATTTCAAGGCGCATGCCTGTTTGCGTGGGAATTATAGCCCGCACGGTTCCCATTTCTTCAATTAATCCTGTAAACATTTTAAAAAATATACTCTCCCGCAATATCTCGTTTATTCTGTCCGCTTAAGACATGGAACACTCTAATTTTATTTAAGGTCACAGGGGAAAGTTGCCCATAGGGCAGGTATACAACTTTCTTGCCGTACCTTTTGGCGAAGTTTTTAAGAAATGAACGTGGGGGTTTGCTTGCCACGTAGGTAATCAGGGGCTGTGTAGCATAATCGATGGCTGCCATCAGCAAGACTTCTGATTTTGAACGACATTCTGAATAATCGGAATCGGTCCACACATCATGCATGCGTCGAGGAGGATAGGACATCATGAAGCCGCCATATTCGCAGCGGCTGATCCCCGGACCCACAACATTTTCAGTCATGGGGGTGGCATAGAATGCCATATCGGATTCCTGTGCATGTTCGCCTAGCCAAGTGGTGCGCCAAGGATATTTTTCTTTCTCGTGGTTTTCACTGCCAAGATCCTCATCAAAAATGACCACAACCGAGCCCACACCGCCGGGAGGTTTGCCTTTGACTTTCACGAAAATTTTGTGTTCATGCCAGTGGCGAATGGTTTCTTTAGCATCTATGCCTTCCTCCAGGCTTGAGCTAAAAGGCTGTGTGCGGGCCGCTTCGTCTGAAAGGATTTGCTTGCCTTTCTTTTTTAAGAACTCCCCAAAATTTTCTACCAAAACATCTTCAGGGGTGTGTGAGCAAATACTGAAAGGGCTGGGAGGTTCGAATTTAAAAGTGGAGCGATCTTTTCTTTTACGATTGAAGAAGGGATTTTTGCGGCTGGGCAGCTTCATGTGAAAGCGAATGAGCTTACTTGGGCCCCATACATCCTCAATTTTTAGGGAAAGTTCTGGCAAAGAATCAATATTGCGGCGATGCAGATACTCAGTCGCCAGCACCCAAACTTCATAGGCGTAGTTATGATCGACACACCCTTTAGCCGCATTTAAAATTTGAAATAAATTGGGCATCAATTGATTTTTTATCAGTGCGTAATTTCTGACAAACTTCATTAAGGTGCGCAGATGGTATCCGTGAAATGCATTGCCAGTTGTTTGTTTGTAATTGGCTGCGGCAGTTTTAAAAAGCTGATAGAATAATTTTTGGCGATCTGGGGGGAAAGCTAGTTGCAGCGATTCTCTCTCAGCATTTTCCTTAAATTCGCTGCGAAGATTTTCATATTCTTGCGAAATCCAGCCGCATTCAGCCATCACTTCGCGGGCCGATTCCTCCGTTAAGGTGCATACTTGCACAGATTCTCTTTGAGGAATTTGAAAAGTAGGGAATGCCGTATGATCCATCATTTTCAGCACGTGCTGCATATGCGCCATGCCGCCTACAAACAGGATCCGTTCATAGGAAAAACTAAGCTCCTTTAAACGTTTTGCCATATGGAGTTCGCGCTCTTTGTCCACTTCAGGATGAAAAAGAGGATTGCGGCTTTTTTCATACAGTTCGTAGTAATTTTTCAAGGTAATGCGCTGGATAGCGTAAGGATCAGGCAATGGTTCAAAAATTTTAGGATAATCATCCACATCTAAGTCAATGCAAAAAGCGGGGAGTTGGGCTTCTAGGGCACATCTTAAAGCTTCGAAAGAAGCCTCACAGGGCTCTACCATGTAATAAAGAGCTGTGCCATTTTGCTCATACGTTAAGACTACGCTGAGATCTGGCAGGCGGGAAGCGGCATGCAGCATTTGCAGCTGCATGGTTTCAGGGAGTTCTACTGCAATGCAATCTGGTTTAATTTCATTGAATGCTAAAAGAACCTGCGCGGCCATCTCCATGTTATAATGCGAAATGGGGACTGCAAAAACATTTCCCTTTTGAATAAAAAAAGCTTCACCACCATTCATAAGCTTATGCTCTTATATCACGTGCTCGAGGGCTTCATCACCCAGTGTCATGATGACCGCTTGTTGCAGCAAATTATTGATGTTAACAGATTTATCTTTTAAGGCATTCAGGCGTTTGGCTGCATAACGCGCAATGTTGATGCCATCTCGGATGGTATAGCTTTCATTTTTGTTATGTGCTTTTTGGAGGAAGTTCACGACATAATCCATAATATGTTCATCTACAAAAGGAAGATTTTCCCGCAGGATACGCTTTTCTTCCTCTGCTTCTGGAAAATCGAGGTAAATTTGCGGCTGCAAGCGACTATGGACATATTCTGGAATTTCAAAGGTAGAGGCATCGTCATTCATAGTCACGCAAATGCGAAATTCGGGATCGGCTGAAATTTTTAAGCCGGCAACAATCGATTCAATATAGCGGCGCGTATCAAGCAGGGGAGCGAGCGATGCCCATGATTTCTCACTCATGCGGTTGGCTTCGTCTAAAATGCACACACCGCCTCTAATCATGGCTGTAACGAGTGCTGAAGCGACATACCGAATACCACCTGTTTTATCGATTACGGGAGTAATCAAAAGGTCTTCAGGGCGGGTATCCATGGTACATTGGTAAATGTATACATCTTTATTCAATTTTTTAGCCGCTGCATAGGCTAAGGTGGTTTTTCCTACACCAGGCTTTCCAATTAAACGGGGGTTAAGCGGGATATCTCTGGGATCGATGACCAGCCAGGCGGCTAGGAGTTGATCCATAACATCTTGTTGTCCAATCCATTCAAATTGAAATACATCGGGAAATCCTAAAGCGAGCTCGACGCCTTGAATCGTCAGACGGCTTTCATGTTCACTTGATTGCGTTTCTTTCATGAGTGCTCCTTCGTTAATCTCTTCTATCCTAAAGGTTTTTCGATTTCTAGAACAGAACCCAAAGTAAAACCCGCATCTTTTATGGATAGCAGCAAGATTTAGACAAAATGTAGTAGCCCACCAGGCAGAAAAAAGAGAACCTGCCCAGTGATTTCTTTATGGATTGTTTAAGAAGTGCAAAGAGTGACTTTTTTTGTCCAAAGATGGATAAAAGTTTGCTGCCTTCTTGTCTCATTGAGTTGCTTTAATACACTTAGGGCTTGTTCTTCAACGATGCCTGTTAAAGTTAAATCTAAAGTCGTGACAGAGCTGGTGTTTAAAGCTTTACCGATTTCTTCAGCATTAAAATCGGTAAAAAATCCGTTGACTAGATCCAGTCTTTTTAAGCATCTTGCTGCGTTAAGCAGATCGACAAATTGTTGATTAGAAAGTGTAATGCCTCTTAGAAAAAGTTCTTCTAAAGTGCAATTCTCCTTGAGCGCAGCCAATAATTCAGCGATTTCTTTGCGTTCAATGGGAGAGCGATCGCCCTCAAGAAAAAAACCGGAATGTGTATTATTTCGAATAGCGTCCAAACCACCCTGAAAATTCGTATGTAAAGTGTCTAGTGTAATCATAAAAAACCTTTAGTGTCTGAGATTAAATTCTACTATATTCTGAAATCGCATTTTTAAAAAAATTGGGTCGTTAGCTTAAAGGCAATACCAACCAAAGAGATGTCCTCTTTGGGATTAGGAATGATCCAAAAAGGCTGAGCTTGAGGAAAGGCGGATTTTTGGTGGCTTACTGCCTCCTCATCTGTCATAGGAATAATTGCTACTTTTTGTCCCTCCTGTAAATCATAAACAGGGCCCTCCCACCAAGTGCGTAACCAGCAAGAGCCATCGCTAAGTTTAAAAAAGGCTCCCTCATCTGGATCTTCAAATGAATGAATACGTTCAACTTCATAAACTCTCATTTCTAATTGAGATTTTGTGGCGCTTTGAGCACTTTCAGCACATATTGTACTGTTCATAGCCATGATTAAACTTAAACGAGCAAGTATTATTATTCTCTTCATTATGATCTCCTATCAAATAAAAATAATTCACCTAAAGAGTATATAAATTTTATAAAAAAATAACAATTAAAAGTTGATAGAAGAGGTGTTGCGTTTTATCAGACGCAAGGTGAGGTTGGGAAAAAATAAACTTAGGGGTTCTTTGCTTTATCAGACCCATATAGAAGAGCAGCTTTGGCGACATTTTCACGCACATTAGGAAAAAGAGTCTCTAGCTCGCTCAATAAATGGTCCACTTTTTTGCGCAGAGAATTTTGTCCAACTGGACAACGACACATGATGCGTTTAAAGCCGTAGTGTTCAGCAAAAGTAATAATGTCCTTTTCAGGAACGAAGATCAGAGGGCGAATGATTGTCACTCCATATTCGCGCATGCAGATTTTAGGAAGGTTTCCGGCGAATTCAGCTTTATGTAGCAAATTCATCAAAACTGTTTGGGCACTATCATCGCGGTGATGGCCAAATGCAATTGTGTGGGCACCGACACTTTTAGCGGCATCAAAAAGTAAGCGACGGCGCTCCCTTGAACAACTGTAGCATTCCAAAGACTCTAAAGTTTGCGTAGATTCACGCATAATAAAGGGGACTTCAAGGCGATCACAAACGGCTTGTAAATACTCAAGGTTGATTCCAGCTCCGCATGAAAAGGCTCCATTGACATGGATCGCATGCAGTTTGAAGGGGAGGAAGCCTCTTCCTGAAATGGCTTTGAGCAAAAAAAGCAAGGCTAAGCTATCTTTTCCACCACTTAAGGCTACAGCGACATCAGAAACGTTGGAAACCATCTCAAAATCAAAAAGGGCTTTGCGCACCATGCTTTCAATCCGTTTCCCGACTCCTGTCCATGGAGGTTGAGCAATTGGGAGGTCAATCATTAATATCCTAAATGAATCTATTTAAAAAAAACACGCATCATATTAAACTAATTTCGCTAAGATAAGCAATCAAAAATGAATTGGAGGAATATGGATCAAAAACTTGGTCGAAACGACCCCTGCTCGTGTGGATCTGGAAAGAAATATAAAAACTGCTGTCTCATCAAACCTGCTGCGCCTAAAAAATTTACCGCTAAATGGTTAAGCGAGCCTAAGAAAAAGGAAGAGCCGATGAATTTAATGGAAAGGACTTTTGGGAACGCGATTGAGCATGCCTCGAAACATGAGAAGCCTCCCCAGCCTCCAAAATCGTTTAAAGCCTCATCGGAAACTTAATGATTTTTTTTCATAAGGACACTAAACACAAAGTGTTAAATAAAATATCGCTTTTTTTTAACAATGTTGTAGCAAATAATTCGCTCATGTGTAAAAATGAGTTTACGTGTTATTTTACCAGGAGTATTCGAAGTCAGTAAACATTCTCAAAAGCCTTTATGTCAGGCAACGCTGCATAAAAGTTGATACGTCACTTCATCTTGAGACCATGTTTGGATTTAAATTTTCGGGTTTTCCTTTTCCTTCCAAAACAAAACTCCGTTTTAATTCCCTCGAGAAATTAGCGTAACTTAAGTAGATACTAAGGTCAGCTTAGCTGCAGTTGTGTCTTTTTAAAGGTTGGATTTCTGACTTCTAGCTTAGTAAAATCACTGTTTAAGATAAAATCCAACATGGAGACTTTGAATTATGAAGAAAAAAATTTTTGTCGGCAATCTATCCTGGAAAGTAACAGAGGACATTCTGCGCCCTGTTTTTGAAAAAATCGGGAAGGTAGTATCAGTCAAAATTATTACAGATCAATATACAGGCAAATCAAAAGGATTTGGCTTTGTTGAAATGGAAAATGCTGAGGATGCTGACAGAGCGATTCGCGAATTGAATGAAACAGCTGTTCTTGACCGAAACATTCGTGTCAGCCTAGCGCAAGAGCGTTCAGAGCGTTCAGGAAATCGTGAGCCGCGTGAATCCCATGGTGGTGGAAGATCTGATAGTGGTAGATCTGATGGAAGATCTGGTGGTTTTCGTTCGAAAGCGCCAAATGCTAATATGTAAGCAATTACTTTAGGGGAGTTTAACACTCCCTTAATTTTTCCCTTTAACTTCTAAATTTAAAATTGCGTGCGCTGCTTCTTTGGCTATGGTTAAGCACGCATAATCGGCTGCCAATCGTATCTATTCCCCATCTTTATTCTCTTTTCCTTCCAATATTGAAGGGCTCATCTCTTCGAAATATCTCTTTTAAGGCATCAATACTTTATAAGTAAGCTGCTTTTTTAGTTTCATGCTTGATTTTTTACTTTGAATGTTAAAAGCTGATTCACAGCACCCTTAGAACTACGATAAAAAGTAAAGAAAATGACTAAAATACTGATCACAGGTTTAATAATGAGTTTACTGAACACAAGTCTTCATGCACAAGAAAAACAAACTATGGATTGGTTTGAAGAGACACGACTGGCAATTGTTCAAATGGGAAATCCTATTCTTCGGCAGTGTGCAAGAGAACTCTCTAAGGAGGAAATTTTAAGTCCACAAACTCAACAGCTCATTGAACAGATGAAAGTCACTTTGCGTGGTGTTGGAGTCGGTCTAGCAGCTCCTCAGATTGGTTGCTCTATCCAAATGGCTGTGATTGAAGATACGGAGGAATACCAAAAAACAATACCTGCTGAGTTGCTGAAGTTACGCGAAAGAGAGCCGGTTCCTTTTCATGTAATCATTAATCCCAAGATCACGATCGATGAAAGCGAATATGTAGAGTTTTTTGAAGGGTGCTTGAGTGTGACCAATTGCATGGGAGTCGTACCGAGAGCAAGGAGTGTTCGGGTTGAATGTCTTAATGAAAAAGCTGAACCTGTAGTCATAGAAGCTAAAGGATGGTATGCAAGGATTTTGCAACATGAAATCGACCATCTACTCGGAAATCTTTTTCTTGACCGCGTATTAACTAAATCATTATGTACGACAGAAAATTATGAAAAATATTGGCGTAACCAACCAATAGAAGAGATTCGCCAATTGATAAAAAAATGAAACAGTGAAAGCGCTTGGCTGATACTGATCTCCTTGTTCCGAAATGCGCCCCTTATGCTAAATGTTTTTCCATCTTGTAATTGATGAATTGAACTCCTCGCAAAGAGATCGTTTGCTCCTCAACTACAGTGAATCCCTGTTTTTCAAAGAATGGGCGCGCAGTTATGCTGACTTCTGCAAAAATCCGTTTGATCCCTCTTTGAACAGCCTTTTCATCAATCGATTCCATTAATGCTGATCCAACACCACAGCCAATATATTGATGATGACAGTAGAAACAGTCGATATGCCCATTTGACTCAAACTCAGCAAAACCCACTATCACTTCACCAATCATTGCCACAAGAGGGTTAGTTCTTTCAAATTTTGTTACCCATCCACTTGGTTCTAGACTCGTTTCAGGTGCCCAAGCATTAACCTGTACTTTCGTGTAGTGTTGAATATTAATTTGATGAATCGTGTTGTAATAAATTTGTGCCAGCGCGGCCGCATCATTAGGTCTATATTCTCTCACAATAATTTCTTGGAATGGCATCGGGATACTCACGTTCTAAGATAGATAGTTTAGATTCAGATGGAAGCACTTAATAGCAAATTTCTATTGAATCAGCTGTTTTTAAAGCCATTGCGGCAAATTCCCAAAAAAATTCTGCTGACAGATTGTCATCACTATTAGCAAAAGCGTTCACATAGTATGACCACTCTTTGAGTGGATGAGGAGATAAGATTTTTCCCTCTTTCTCTGAGTTGAGCATGTTGCCAATATTTTGAGTTCCCAGTGCCAAACGGGCAAAGTTCATTTTTTTGGCCACTAGAAATCTCGTTCTTGTTTACCAAATCGAGAGTCTGCGATCGAATGTTTTGAATCTGCAAAAGAAACCCTCTTAATTCCCTTAAATTGAGATCAGAGATAAAGACCTCTGAATAGGATAAGTCAAGTTTGGGAGTCATCATCTGAACTTGGTATTTGTAACCGCTCAAACTATTCATGTTATTTCCTGATTTTTGAAAACAAATTAACATATTATTAAAAAAGATGCGATTGTAAGGATGCTTGAGATTCCTGTAAACCGAAAATTCGGGAAAATGATGCTTTCATGTATCCACAAGAGCTAGGTCTATCGATTTGAATTAAATCCATTGGTTTAAATATCAATCAACTACAGGATTCTCCATTAAAGGATTCTTGTTCTCCCAGGGCAGAGGGTTTGTGGTTGGGGGCGGCACAGGCCTTTCTTTCAATTTACCACTCAAAATATCCAAAAATGTTCCGACGATTTTCCCTTGTGCATTTTTTTGATTTTTTGCAATTAAAGCCGTAATTTTTCCTGTAGCTTTAGTAATATCCACCGATGCATTGTCAATTGTGCCTGTAACTGGAATCTGTAAAATGTAATCTTGTGGGAGATCGGCAATTTCAAATGCCTTTAAAAGAGCAGGGGCAGTGAGGCCCAAAGTTAAATCTACTCGATCTTGAATAAAATTAACATCGCCCCAAATTGCAATGGGATGTTCATCACCTATTTGCATATCCACGCGTTCTAATTTCAAGTTTCCTTTTTGGACACTAAAATATAAAGGAGTGAACCAAATCGAGATATCTTGGATGGCATCCATTTTAAATAAATTTTGCAGAAGCTTAGTGGTGCCGCTGTTTTTAAATGTGATTTTTCCTAACGTCATTGTCCCTTTTTTAATTTGGAAATTGCGCAAGTAAAAAGGATATAGAGGGAATACAAACCCTTGTGGATCAATAGTGATTTGCAAAGGGTGGTCTGCGGAAACGACTTCACTAAACAAGGGAAGAACATCATGTAAAATCGCTTTTCCGAATTCTGGGGTAGCCTTGACTTTGAATTGTAAAGGCTGAGTGAGCAAAATATTGCCATTTTTTAAGCTGCCAAATAATTCAAAACTGCCATTTGTCCCATTGACAGAAAATTGTAGAGGGCCTTCAGCATCTTGGATCTGCACTGAAAGGGTAGCATTGACGTGAGGTCCAACAAGAGATTCGATTTCATCATAATGCTCAGGGGCTAACATTCTAACAAACAAAGGCAGCGAAAATTGATGAATATCGGCATTCAAAACAAGGGAGGCTTTTTTTAAATCGATATTATTAGTATTGAAGATATTTTGAAGTGTTCCATTGGCTTTAATGTATGTCTGTTGGTTATCTTCGGTAATATTTAGCAGCATTTGCAATTCTTTTTGGAAATTTTCTGAGAAAATCTCTGCGTCAAAAGAAGAAAAAGACATGCTTTGTCCCGTCAATGTGTTGGAGATTATAAAAGGAGTGGTTGAAGCCGTGATGTCCATACAGCTTTTCTCAAGCTTTGACTGCAACGATTCTTCCACTTCAGCTAATGAGCATGCGCCTTGTTTTAAATGCAGCGAGATATCCGTATTTTGCGAAAGTGCATACACTTGTAAATCTTCCGGAAGCAATTTTTTTTGCAACTCTTGAAATAAATGCGGAGTGAAAGAATACAAAATTTCGATGGGTGTCTTAATTTTGATATTTTTATCAAAAATTAGGTGGCCACGTGAGTTCCAATGCGTTCCAGTCGCATTAAATTCTAGAAAACCTTTTCTTTCTTTGACATCTTCCAGATTCAGATTAAAATTGCCTGTTAAATAAGAGCCCATGAAAATAGGTAAGAGAGGGGTTTCATGCCAGAAACGAAGATAAGACAGAGGAAAATTGTTCGCACTACCTTCGGCTGAAAACTGCTTTTTGCGCTGCGCATCAGATGACCAAATTCCTTTAAAATTTAGGATGGGGGCTTCCTGTCCATTTTTGAAAAAAAATTCCACAGCATAAGGAATTATTAATGCTTGAGTTTCTACTTCCACATTGCCAGAGGATATGAAGGAAAAACCATTTGGAGACTCTTGTGTTGTTTGCAAGTTTTGATTGGAAAATACAGGGAGCATTTCTCCAGTTAACTGAAATGCGAGGGGGAAGAAATCTGCTGCAGAAGAGAGTAATAACTCGACATCTTTAAAGTGAAATGCATCTTTTTTAATCGAGTTTAGTTCAGGCAAAATAATTCCCGCAGCTAAATCCAAATTATGCGGATTTTTGAAAGAGAAATCCAATTTTTTTAGTAAAATTTTATGGATTTGATTTGTAACAAATGCATATTTTATATTTTCAAATTCATCTTGAAATAAGATTTTGTTAAGTTCATCAGTTGAATGGAGAAGAATTTCAGCCGGCTGTTTAAGGGAAAAATGGGAATCTTTAATCGATCCCGAAATTTTAGCTGACAGATTTGGTGAAGTGGCTTGAGCCGTGATTTCTGAAATGTGATTTAAACCCATTTTTTGATTAATGGTTAAATCCATGGTCTTCCCGAGAATTTTTTTCAGATTCTCTTTTTGTGAGAAAGGCGCCAAAATATCAACTGGGAGCTGGTGAATATCCAGTGCAATAAAGGGTTCTGGTTCAAGCGAGATGTTTCCTTTGAATTGGCCTGACTCGTGGCCATTGCTGACTTCTCCATTAATGACCGCTTGTTTTGATTGGGTTGAAAAAAGTGCATTGACATTGTTAAGAATCAAAAAAGCTAAAGGTTTTCTTTCTAAAATCTGGTTATTATAAAGAACTTCTTCCAAATTAGTTTTTGAAGGTGTTAACCATTCAATTTTCGCCTCTAAATTTTTAACTTCAAAATCTCCCGAACCCGCCCATAGTAATTTGAAGAGAGAAGCGGGGATCAACATTTGATCGACTGAAAGGATCTTCTCGCCATTTTTATCGCTCAGCTCTAACCCGGAAATTTGCTGGGAGCTAAACCAACCCAGCTGCAGACGGTCGATAGCGAGATTTCCGTTAATTTTTTGATTAAAGGTTTTTAAAAACTCTTCTTTCGCCCAGTTAGAGGAAAGCAGCGAGGGAAGTGAAAGCATTAAGACAGCGCTGCTCACGCAGATGAAAAGTAAAATCCTGAGAAGTATTCGATTAAATTTTTTCATAGAACCTTAATATTGAAATTTAATTAAAGGAATATTTAAGTTTATATTGACTTCTTCAATTTTTTGCATTGTTTCACGAATTTCATCTAAGTATAAACTGGGGCGAATTTGAATAAGCTCCGTCGATTTTTGATCAATTGCAGCGAGTACGTTGCGATAGGTCATTTCACGCAAAGGGAGAGCGGGCTGGTATCCTTGATAACATGTTTCTGTGCGCGTTTGAAGCAAGACCCCACCATCAACTAAGAAATCGGTTAATTCTAGCGCATTTTCCAGTGAAATTCCTAGATCTTTCGCAATAGATTCTACAGAAAGCGGGGATTTGCCATCCACTAAAGCATCCGCACATTTTCTGGCGATCAGGAGTCCTGCAAGATTTTTTGGAACTGCTTGAGAATTATCAGACGCATTTGGATATTGAATAAAATCACTTTCAATGACAAAAGCCAATTCAGCTCCGGCTAAAACTATGACCCAGCTCACTTGAAGCCAGATAAAAAATAAAGGAATAGCCGCTAGACTCCCGTAGATTGCTCCATAGCTGCTCAAAAAAATTTGTAAATAAATATAAATCGCCTGAACAATTTGATAAAAAGTTCCTGCAATGATTCCCGCCACCACGCCATGACGCAGTTTGACATGAGTATTAGGAAGGAGAATATAAATACAGCTGAACAAAATCCAGCTCATAATCAAAGAAAAAAAATTGACCACTATAATCATAAAAGGGTGGATAACCGTTTCCCCAATAGCTGCTAGCGTGGCAATTCGAATCTGTGCAATCAAAAAAACCACAGCGCTGCTTCCCACAGCAAAAAGAATGGGAAAGAGGGTGATTAAAGTCAGATAATGGGTAATTTTCCGGCCCCATGTCCGCGCTGTTTTGACATGCCATATATCATTTAGGGAAGTCTCGACACTTCCCAAGAGACTAAAAACCGACCAAAAGAGAACTAAAACACCAAAACCTGCAATGACACTGCCTTCGGCATGATGAAGAGTATTGGAGGCAAACTCCAATATTTGGTTAGCAATCACCTTATTTTCTTGGAATTTATCAAGAATAAAAGCCTCTAAAGATTGTTGTAAACCAAATCCTTTGGCAATGCCTATTGTTACTGCAAGGACAGGGACAATTGACAATAGCGTGTAGAACGCTAATGAAGCACTTTTTGTATAACAATCATGTTTAAGAAATCCTTTGAGAGCCGCCTCAAAAATGCGCACAATTCTTTGCAGGGGGAGTTCTTGACTTAGCTTGTTAACATACGACTTTATCACGCTCATACCTGTTTCCTCAATCGATAATCAATGGATCTATAATATATAAAAATAACTTCCTAGAAAAGAGAGAAAATCTTTTTCGCTTCTTTATCCACAAAGAGCAAAAGTTTAAGAGGTTAAATAATTCGATTTCCTGTATAATTAATTACGATTTTAATTATTTGAGGAGTTTTTTATGAGTCTTGCTTTCTCCATTCCTGTCTATGCTGAAAAATCACAAAGAATGCATTACAGTCGACTAAAACACTTTTCTGATAAATATTTTTACTTTGGTAAATATCAAGCCCGAATTATTCAAGCGAATGGGGCGAATATCTATAAAGTTGAAATTGAAAAAAGCAAGCCTACCGGGTGGCTCCTTACTAGTATAAAAGTTTTTTCCTTTTTTACAGGATTTATTCCACTTACGTTATTTGCCATTCATTTGCACGCCAGAAGCCGCAAAACTTTCGAGGTAGCAAATACTCAAATCCAGAAAAATATAAATCCCGTAGACTCCGCGGAATTAAACAAAAAATTTGACGCCATTTTTCTGAAAGCTGGGATAGACCCCAAACGGGCCACGGCTTTGCAGAAACACGTCGTCTTTTTTGCGGATGAAAACACTGGGCATCTGACTCAAAAGTCCATTAGAAAAGGACTCAACCGTTTGCATATTCCAAAGATCGTTTCTTTTGTTAGTGCTAAAGTCATTTTCTCTTCTTTCAAAGGTAAACTGGAAAAAAGTGCACGCAAAAATTTTCTTCCCATGCAGGATATAGCAAAAATGGGAAAACATTCGAATGATTCAGGCATTTATACTCCTAACGGTGATTTCGATCTAAATCAGTTTGAAGCTCTCAAAAAGTTCGCACAGCCCAATTGTGACTATTTGACTGCTGCGGACATGAAAAAAATGCGTAAAAGTCAAAATCAAAAAGAGCAAGCTTCAACCTTAGCAGGTAAAGTTGCTTCCTTTGGAGAATTTGCTTTAGCCTTAAAATTATTTGGAGACCGAATTGCTGTAGATCCAAAAGGTCATACCCGGGCAGCTATCAGCTTTGACAGATTGCGCGTGATGTATGAGGAAGGACCTCATTTGATTTTCGAACAGGTTGCTCAGCAAAGAAAAAAATAATCATCTTCTAAAAATAATAATGCTTAATTAATAGGTAGGTTTATGTTCCACCCAGCATCGCTCTTAAATTCATGGAGAGATTTTGCATCCTCGGCTTTGCAAACAGTCCAGCAAGCCATCACTGAAATTCCTGGTTTAAACGTTTTTCATGGCAGCACCCAAACGAAAAACATCCCTGAATTACCTCTAGAAGTCTTTTTTCACATTTTTAGTTTTTTGCCCCCTAAAGATTTAGGCCGAGCTACTTCTGTTTGCTGGACATGGAAGGAATTGATTGAATCTGATCAACGCTTTAAGAATATCCTTGCTTTGCAAGCTTTAAAGGGATTATATCCATCGATAAGATTTTATGACGAAACGATATGGGAGAAGCATGCAGATCTAAGCTCCTTGGGTTTAGAGGTTAATGATATAGAGCCTATCCATAAGGAAACGTTTATCGAGGAAGTGAATACTCTTAAAAATTTAGGGGTAGAAGAGACTCAAATGATGGTTGTTACAATTCCTAAAAATGCAACGATTAGCAAAATAATTGAGTTTGCAAAAAAACCATTAATGGGTAATTCGACCGAGATTGAAATCATAAATAATCCATTAACTAATGAAATCCCAGTCGAAAAAACCTTTAGAGTCCTCTTCATTTGTTCTAAAGATTTTCTAAAATACTTACCCATGATGGAAGTTAACGCCCGTGATCCCGAGGCCCAACAAACTTTAAGCCTTCAAGGATATGAAATACCTCAGCCATTAGTTAGCACAGCTCTAGCAATATTAATGTATGTGAGTAGCCCTGTTGAAAAAAACAATTTTTTAGTGAGACACCTAGTACTAATTTCAAAAACACACTTTATGAACAAAGCCAAGCAAAACCATTTACTTTACTTGGATTGTGGAAAAGGCAGGCTTTTACTAAGTGGAGGCGGGAACCATAAAGTCCTAGATTAAAAAAAAGGACGACGCATTTATATTGTTGGGTGTAGGTCAGCACATCACCTTGCTTTTGTTGAAGTGAGAGGAACCCTAAAACCGAAAGTTTACTTCGTTTAACATTCTTCCAATATCTCCAGATTTTAAAGAGGGATACTTCGGATTTTGTCTTTAATTTCGTTGGACCTAGTAAGCTAATCGACTCTCTGGCTGTTTTAATGATTTTTGCATTAAGATCTTTACGTTTTTGACTTTTGCAAAACTTTCTCTAAAAATCAATAACCATGGTCTTTATCTTGCGTTATGATCCATTTGTGATGATCTTTACTGAGCTTTTCGATTGATGCAGCGACATTATAGATTCTTGTTTTTTCATCACCAGGAAAAACAGAGAGAAGGATTTTTATCAGTTTGTAAAAACGACTGTCTTTTGCTTTTTTAGAGAGATCAATTTTTAGAAGTAATCACTCTTAGCAACTTCTGCGAGATCTTCAACTTTTTTATGAAAATCATCTGCATTGTTAAAGAAACAGCTTTTGCCATGAATGGATCTTTTATAATTTAAAAAAGGATTAAAGGATTTTTTCCCAATGAGAATTGGGCATACGGATATAGACCCGATGCCCATTAGGTGCATCTACTGCGCATTTTTCTGAATGATCGCATAGCACTTTGGATAAGTGGTTTTTAGCTCAGGATATAAATTGAAAGAATACTGCATGAGTCCTTTCCAATCAATTTCATCTTTATTAAAATTTTGAAGTAGTCCGGGGGAATTTTCCAAAAATCTCAGCGTGCGACGTAAACCCAAATAAGCCTCGCCGCCGGTCGCCACTTGTGGTTGATACGTTTTACCAAGAACAATTTTCAGAACTTCTGTGACCTTTTTTTCCTCTAAGTAATTTAAAAATTGAGTAAATTGAGGAGAGGAATAAAAATTAAGTTCAAGCTGATTGACCCATAATTTGCATGCACTATCATGTAAAGTTTCTAAAGAATGGTTCTCTAGAAGTTTCCAGCGATTTTTTTCCGATCCAAACTTTGTCATTGAATTGCTAAATTGTTCTGGAGACATTGTTTTGATTTGTGAAATAACTTCTTCGGGCAACGGATCAGTAAAGCCATGTACATAATTCCAGGAATTAACGATCTCTTGCATCACATTTTTACGAAGAGAAGTCGTTTTTTGATCTGCTGCAGGTTGTGCTAAGACCTTGATCAGAGAGGTTGTATCAAAGGGGAAAGATCTCAATAAACTTCCAAATCCAGCGATGTCTTTTTCGGACATTTGATCTATCTGCGAAAGAAGTTGTTTCCGCATTTTTTGAGGTCCATTAGCTTTAGAAAAGAGAAGGATATTTAAAACTGTAGGAAGTTTTTCAAAGGGTAAATTGAGCATTTGCTCGTCATTCAGCAATTCAAGTGCAGCATGCAAGTCTTTATCTAAAGTATATTTAGATAGATTTGCGATTCCGTTTCCAATTAAAAAGCGTTGATTCGGTTGCGTCATATCTCTTAAAAGAGGAATAAGATCTAAAAAGATGATTGAGTCTGACTGTGGATTGTTTTCAGCAAGTAAATCTATAAACTTAAGATTATTATAGTTTATTTGATTAATTAAGATTGGAAACTGTTCTTTTGGCGAGGATTTGAGGAACTCTTTTAGATAGGAAGTCACTATCTCTTTTTTTACTTGCTCATACCCTTGCTTATCAGTTTCGGGCTTTGAGCTAGCCGCTTCACAAATACCGTTGATCAATCCAGCAATCTGGGCTGGTTTTAATTCGCCTACTATACTTGGAGGGAATCCATTATTTTTGAGTTTATACTTATCTTTTGACTGACAGATGAGCACAAACTGCTCGGGAGAAAGCGTTTTGAGGAAAGGTAAAGCTAAGTCATAGGGGAGCTTTTGGGCCAAACCAACTTGAAAATCAGAAACGCCGGCTTCAAAGAGCTTAATAAATGGTTGTTCCCACCTTTGAAAATCTGATTTTATTGTATACTCATTAAGCACGGGGACAGCTAATTTAGCCATACCTTTCAGCAGTTCATCCCTTCTTTCTGAAGGACCCGAAGCTATGATTTGAATTGACATATCGAGGATTGATTCCAAAATGAGAGAAGCTGCATTTAGCTTAGCGAAGTGCTCAGGTCTAATTTGTAAACCAATTGCCTCCAAGGCCTCTTTATTTTTAAGAATAGTATCAAAGAAACTCTTGATTTCTTGACTGCGATTTCCCGGGGACTCCATCAGAAGGTTGTAGACTCTTTGGTAAAAAGGAGGAGTAAGATCAGGGCCTTCAGCGTTAGGCATAACATGATACCAGCCAAAATCCGCATTAGAATCTGAAGGCCAAAGGGAATCTAAAGTTAGGTCATTTCCCCATCCTCTGGTGAGGAGTTCGCGTAACACATTCGGCGACGTCGTTTGATTTAATTCTTCGATTGCAGCAGCTCGGATATCTAGAGGGAGTGCTTCAACAAAAGAGAAAAGGGAATCAATAGATTTTTCATAACCTGCAGCATATCCCACAAGACTTTTAATCCATCCTTTTCGGTCTTCAAGAGAAAGTTTATCCAGAATTTCTTGGATAGAACTCGTTTTCCAATTTTTAATAACCCAAGCAGAGTAAAGAGCAAGGTTTAATCCTTCATTGTTCTTAGGATCATTCCAAGCTAAGTTATTTTCACCTTGATAAAGAGAATGAGTCTGTGCAAAAGCTTTTAATTGGCTTGCATTGCCCGTTTTGGCTAATAAAGGGAGTAAATATGCACTCCAAACTTTTTGTCCTCTGCACGCATTGGTAATTTGAGCGATGGCTGCAGGAGAAAGTTTAGAGAAGTTATCTGTCAACCACTGCCCATTATCCCCATCCAGAAGATTGCTAATTTTGTATTTTTGATGGGTTTCTAAAGCTTCTTCTTGCTTTAGATTGAGTAGGTAAGAACCCAAGATGTTCTTGTCTTTCTCTCTATTTTGCTTAGCCTCTTCTTTCGAAGTGCCTCCATCTTCATAGAACGAGGGCATTTCCTTTAACATTTTTTCCAGCTCGCCGAACTCGAGTATAGGAGAAGGTGCGGCAGGTGTTTTTTTCTTACTTGTGGATGTACTTGGAGTGGACAGTCCCAATTTGGCAATGAATTCTCTTGCACTTTTTATCGCTTTTTCGTTGAGATCTCTACGTTTTTGACTTTTTGATTTACTCGAAAGAGTCTGAAGAAAATCAAACACACTTGTCAAATTATCCTTATCTTGTTGTGAAACCCAAGTTTTGTGATCGTTACACAGTTTTTCGATTGATGCAGCGACATTGTAGATTCTTGTTTTTTCAAATCGATCGCCAGGTAAAATGGAAAGAAGGATTTTTATCAGTTTGTAAAAACGACCGTCTTTTGCTTTTATGGAGAGATCGGTTCTTAGAAATTTATCTCCTTTAATGACCTCTTGGATATCAGAAATTTTATTATGAAAATCATCCGAATTATTAAATTTAATTGTCGTTGTCATAAAATTAATCCTTCATAATTTAAAAAACTAATTACTTATTATATCATATTTGTTGATTATATGGTAGACAAAAATTTGTAAAATTAATTCCCTAAGGTTTCTCCTGCAACTACTTCATTAAGTATCTTCTCTCAATTTAGTTTTCATCTCGAATATATAATAATTTTAACTATGGATTTATATATATAACATCTGCAATTTAACTTTTTGTTGATTTCGAAAAGGGTTAAAGGGGTTGATTTACAAAAAAGAAGGGGAGGGATTCATGTTTTTAAGATTTTTAAAAGCATTATAGCATTGTTATATAATGGCCCCCGAAAATTAGACAACTATCCAAGTTACATTCTGTGTTAAAACTACGGTCAAAGGAGGCCGATAGCACATGAATAAAAAGCAAAGATCAGCAGCCTTTAAGAAAAAAAATCGCCATTGAGGCACTAAGAGAAGAAAAGACGGTTGAAGAAATCGCTAGGGAATATGGTCTACACAGAGTGCAGGTATGTAAATTGAATTGTATTAAAGTTTATGGGACCGGAATAAGCATCTGTTGCAATTCTTGCCAGTCAAAGTTAGCTTTGAATCTGTCTAAAAGGCAAGAATTGCAACAGATGCAAAAGTCTTTCGTCGCGCATTAGGAAAAGTCAGAATGTAACTTGTTTTGCAGAAAAAATTGTCTTGATTTTGGGGTCCACTATATGCTTTAATACCGCGAATCTTGTGGATATGGATTAAATAATTAATATATAAAATTAGTTTTAAGAGGTTTAAAATGTCTTTTGTAGTAAGTCAAAGCGTTGGTAATAGTTATATTTATGAAGGTTCTAATAAAATACAACCAGATCCAATTAAGATATTCCCCGATGAACTTGTCTTGGGAATTTTTTCTCATTTAAATCTTGCTACACTTGGAGCCATTTGTTGTGTTACCAAAGCATGGAAACGATTAGCTACGGACCCCATTCTGTGGAAGATCGTTATTTATAGAGAAATCGCTTTCGGAAATGATAAATGGGCCCAATGCTTTGGGCCGGATGTTGTAAAAGACGAAGATCAAGGCGAAGATTTTTCTTCTTTGCCATTAGATGATTTCATTGCGGATTGCAAAAAATTCAAAAGCATATTTCCTGAAAGAAATGCGAAAGATAGGCCTTTGCTGCTCGTAAGACTTCCTAAAACTCTTAATGGTGGGCTTACTTTAAAAAGCCTTGATGAGCTTGCAAAGAAGTACTTTTCAAATCGTGATACGGGTTACAGATGGATTAGTGACAGTATTATGGAGCTGGGAGATAAGTCAATTGATAAATCTTGTTGGGTGCTAATGACAAAGAATGTCCTTCCAGGAAGCAGAGGTGGAAGTTGTCGTAAGCAGAAAGAAATTATTGCTGAGTTAGCTGAGAAATCTCTGATTGGTTACGAAGCTCCTAAGACACTAGAAGCTGCCACTTGTATTTTGTCACAACACTTTTGGTCAAATGTATGCTTATTTAGCGATAGTTATACACGCTGTCAAGAGGCTGATGACATCGGGACAGTGATTGTTGGGGGCTTTGACGAGTATGGTCTCGACTTCAGGTCCCAAACCTATTCCTCTAAAAAAGTTGGCGTTGTGGCCCTTAAGCACTGTCACCCCGATATTAGCTTTGATCCACTAAATAGCGGTGATTATTGGGAAGAGATTATTAAGGAAAATTCAACTATTAATAATCATTGGTGGGAAGGTGAGATTATTTATGATTATTCGTGGGGAGAAGGTGAGATTGTTATTGATCATGCGTGGAGAGATGCGGTTAATGATTGGCACCGGAGGTTCTGGGCGATGTCCGATGTTTGATTTGGGCGTGGCGCGTGACGGGTGGTTTTTACCGCTCGATAAAAACGTCTGATAATATAGGTTATGTTACAATGCATGAGGTTTTTCTGATATGTGTTCCTACCGTTCAAAAAAAACTGCCGAGCTTTAGTGCCCTGATGGAGCTTAATTTTCTTGTTTAGGTTATTTTGTAGCCCTGATTGATTATATTGATTATGTAGACTACCTAGTTTTTATCTTCAAACGTCTTCATTGCGCTTTGAATATTGAGGAATAGTCCATTTTCATTAATTTTGCACACGTTTGTGAGAACGTGATCATCATATTCCGCAAATACGATCTGGGATTTTTTCAATCCTTGACGTTGCAGCATTGCACCTCTTTCAATCTCGGAGCGGCCTCCAAATGCCTGAGGATGCAATACCACAAGTAAGAGATTCACATCGCTCGGAAGTTTGGTTAAGAAATTTCCGTCTGGACTAGAAGGTCCACTGCCGATTAACTCATCCCATCTTGTCCCTCCGAATACAAATGCGATAAAGGGTGTCTTTTTACCCGCTAAAGCAACCGCTTCCGCTTGAGAGGAAATTTGTATTCCTTTTTTTGCTGGCGACAATTGATTGATCACTCTAAATATTGGTTCATTGTGATCATTATTAGTGGATTTACCATATAGACCATCGCCAATAAAATAATAAAAAGGGACATCTTGATTACCTGGAGGTGGTGTGTGGACTTTGTGCACAGGTTTGGTAGGCTGTACAGTTGGGGCGGGTGCTAAAACTTTTGCTTTATCATCCAGTTTATCGATTAAATCTTTAAGATTATTGAAAACAAACTGCTTTTTATAAATTTCTTCCTTAAATGTGTGAGTAATTAAATTTTTTTTAAGCATAGGTCTTTCCGTAATATTTTCCACTTCCTTTTCAAATTTAATGTGGGTGGCGAGTTCGTCTTTTATTAAAACAGGAATAGTATTTTTACTATCCTGAATTTTGTGAAAAATCTCCGATTCCTGGGAAAAAACAAGGGTTGGAGCTTGTGGGTTTAATTCTTTGAAAGGTATTTGGACTGCATTTGCAAGCCGCCATTCTTTCATCAGTTCTTGAATACTCTTAAAAAAGGGGTGATCTGCTCTGTAATCACTACCATCTGAGTCAGCAATCGCATAAGAAATAGACAATTCCTTGATTTTGGCAGGATCAGTGGAGATTTTTTCAGAAGGTGTTATGGGCTTAGACGAACCTTTACTTGGAATAGTTGGCTGAGGGCCATCTCTTTTATCTTGATGAGGAAATGGGCCATTCTGAGACGTTTTCTTTAAGTGCTCTTGTCCGATAAAATTGATCTGCCTAATGATCTCTTCTTTCTTTTTGAGTGTCTCTGTATTAGAATCTGAGCGATAATTAAGAATCCACTCAATCGCACTGGCTCTTGTAATCCAATAATTCCTTCCATTGTCATCTTTGTATTGAATGGCAACATTCCCCTGACGAAACAACAAAGAAAAAAAATTTTTTATTAAAGCTTCAAATCTACCAACTGTTCGTATACTTTTCCTATTTACATCTTTTTCAAAGGGCTTGAAGCTAATTTCATTCTTACCTGTTTTAATAACTTCCATTGTATTCGACCTGCATAAATTAAAAATAATATGAGAAAGGCTATCAACTTTGCACCAAAAAAATTATACAGTACTTCTTCTATTGTATTCAACCTACATAAGCTCCCATTTCAGGACAATTCTCTTTTTCCGGCCTTTTCAGGTTGAATCAGTATTTTCTCCAAGTATTGTTGCATCTCCTTTAAATCTCTTTGTCTTAACGCATTGTTTGTTGCTTGTTTCTTTGTTTAGAAGCTAAGCACTATGTGCCTTAGCACATTAATTTCATCCTATTTGCATAAAAAACACATCAGGATCCGCGCATACTCACTACTCCCCTGTGATCCCTTACTGCCCCTAGAAACTGATAATTCCTTCCATTTAAACTGCTTATGTAATGACAAATTCCCCTATATCATGATCTCCTTTGCCCTAATCGAATCAAGGAATAAAATCCTTAATCTTAACTTTAGGTATTGTCTCCTTTGAAATTCAGTGAGATTTTCTTAAGGGTTTTTAGATTTTGCAAAGATTACAAGAAAGGGCGCTTGCGATTATGGAGAAAATATGATAATAAATATATATTTACAACATTTAGAGAAAATTTGAAACTTCTTCTGGATTGAGTCCATGAAGGTCGCCGGTAATAGTTTACAAAGAGGTAATTTTCTTTACTGTCTAAGCAAAATGCGATAGGTTTATCGTCAAACTCTTAGAGATTTTTAATGAAAGAAAAAATTCTCATCGTTAATGATGATGAAGGGGTCAGGGAAATCATTCAGTGTATCTTACAAAACAAAGGGTATGAGACATGCGCAGGATTTGATGGACCCAATGGCATTCAACAAGCTATTTTAGAACAACCTGATTTGATTTTGCTCGATATCATGATGCCTGGAATGAATGGGTATGAAGCCTGCCAAAAGTTGAAAGCAGAAGAACGCACAAAAGACATTCCTATTATCTTCCTCTCCTCTCTCAATTCTTCTAAAGATAAAATTCACGGCCTAGAACTTGGTGCGGTGGACTACATTGATAACTTCATGGATCATGGAGAACTCCTTGCCCGTGTGCAAACTCAACTCCAAATTAGAGCTCTTACACAAGCGTTGAGACATTCTAATAAAGAGTTAATGCTCAAACAAAAATCGCTTGAGGATGACCTGCAAGCAGCAAGTATCATTCAAAGAAGTTTTTTGCCGCAGGCTGATTTAAAAATCGGAAATTGTACATCCGCATTTCTATGGCAGCCAGCAAACAAGCTGGGTGGAGACATTTTTAATGCTTTAGATTACGGAGAAGGCAAAGTCATCCTATACATCATCGATGTCAGCGGTCATGATGTACCCTCAGCATTAGTAACGATCTCAGTGTCTCAATTTCTTCATCAGCAAAATTTCAAAGGCGGGGTACTACTTTCACCTCCGGATGTTCTGCTGAAGCTCGATCGAGAATACCCATTTTCTAGATTTGAACGATATTTCACCATTTTTTATCTCATCCTTGATAGCCAAAGCCTCAGCTTAAAATATAGTTGTGCAGGACATCCACCAGCTATCCTCTTGAAAAAGAATCAACGCTTCAAGATCTTGGAACAGGGAGACCCGATCATTGGAATAGAAAGAGGAATGCCTTTTATTGAAGGAACTGAGGACTTAGAGATTGGAGATAAGGTTTTCTTGTATACAGATGGAGTGAGTGAGGCAAAAAATTCTCTGGGTAATATGTATGGATTAGAAAGATTATGTGATTTGCTTGAAAGTATGAAAAGCGAGCCCATAGACAAAATGATTGAAGCAGTCCACACTGACCTGACTACCTTTACCCAGGAAGCCCCCCATCAAGATGATATTAGCCTATTCGGATTTGAATTTAACGGAGAAATATAGTATGGATTTAGAAGTTAAAACAGAGGGTAGCATTGTTCTCCTTAAACCCATAACCAAAAATCTGGATGCCTCTGTCAGTACCGATTTCAAAGCAAAAGTCATGGACTTGATCAATCAGGGAAATACATGTTTTCTTCTCGATCTCTCTCAAGTCGATTTTATTGACAGCAGTGGATTGGGTGCGATCATTTCCATCTTAAAAAATTTAAGTCTCAATAATGGGAATATTGTGATTTGTGAAATCAAAGCCCCCATTTTAAATTTATTTAAATTGACTCGCATGGACCAGATCTTCAAAATCTATCCCCATCAGAAAGAAGCAGTTGATTTTCTTATGCCTGAAAAGACGCCTCATTCATGAAAACAATAAAAGTCATTATTGAAAGCAAAATCGACCATGTCCCTGTGCTATCTAAGGCGGTAAGGGCGATTTGCAGCACTCTTGTTCAAGATGAAATCCTATTATTTAACATGGAGCTATGCATCTTCGAAGCTGTTATTAACGTGATCAAGTACGTATACAAAAAGCAACCAGGAAATTACATCGAAGTGATTACCACCCTGGAGAAGAGTGAAATCAATCTTTGTGTCATCACGCCAGGAATAAGTGCCGTTCTGCCGCTTCCAAAAAAGGAATTAGAATTCGACCCCAAAGATATTAACTCTATTCCCGAATCAGGCATGGGGCTTTTTCTTATTCATCAAATTATGGATGAAGTTGGTGTGAAAAAAATTGAAAATGAAAATATGTTATTAATGAAAAAATATTTGTCATTGTCTAATCAATAAACAGGAAATCTTGATGTCAGTATCGATTTCTGTCAGACAAAATTGCATCTATGGTGCATTGATCTTTTTAACCACTCTCATGACTATTGGGCTCTACCGTACTAACAATCAAGAGTGGCTTTTTTTTAGAAACGCTGAAAAAAAATATGCAGCTAAAGAGTATGCTGAAGCGATTAATCTCTATAAAAAAAGTCTTGCAAAAGGGCTGCCTCCTTCAAAAATAGGATCAAATTTGCCTAATGCCTTAGTGGCAACAGGACAGTTTGAAGAAGCAATTGACTGGTACCGAGCATACTTGCTCTTACACCCGCAAGATAGCAGAGCGCGTCTTTCCTTAGCAAACGCTTTGTCTTGGACAGATAAACCGCAGGAAGCTGAGGAAGAATATCAAAAAATATTGGAAGATACACATGGGAATCAAGAAACAAAGTAATCTTTTGCACTTTTATCAACGAGTTTTCTCTGGAACTCTATGCGTAGCTTCAGGATTTTTATTCCTAGGCGTTTTATTAGGCTTTGCTCCTCTCAGTTCCCTAGAAGAATCCTCTCCTGAGAAAAAAGTGAGTCCGGCCCAAGAAAAACAACTCACGGATTGGGAAGCCAGGCTTGAATATGCCAGATTGCTGCGCAATCTTCAGCGGTATGAAGAAGCACTCGTGCAGTATCACATGCTTTTGAAAGAAAAGCCGAGCTCTAACAAAGTACAAATTGAGATTGCCCAGGTCCTCTACTATCAAGGAAAGCATAAAGAAGCTTTAGAATTATTAGAAAAAATACCTCCTGAAGCCATTAACGATAAAGTACGTCTACAGATGGCTGAAATTTATCAAGCTTTGAAAGAATACCCCCAAGCAGAATCAATTTACCGAGTGTATCTAAAAAAGAAGCCGCAAGCCGATCTTGTCAAATTCAAGCTTGCGGAGCTACTTTCTTGGCAAAAGAGGTATGAAGAATCTATTCTGCTATACAGACAAATTCTTGCGGATAATCCAAATGATATTCAAGTCAGACGCAAGTACGCCATGGTCTTGATGTGGATGGGTAATGAAAGCGAAGCGGCCCAAGAATTGGAAAAAACATTCAAAGAGTGAGAGTATGAGCTCCTTAAAGAAAAAATTATTTCTCTCTCTTTTCGCACTCACGATTGTAGCAATTCTTTTTTATCTCTTCGTACGCATTTTTTTGGTGGCAATTTCGGAGCAGCAATGGATAGAACGAATTTTAACACTGTGCCTATTGCTTGCCGAAAGCTTCATTTTAATCCATTCGATCGGATATTTCCTCAATCTTTTCCGCGTGATTAATCGAGCTTCCAACTTTAGATCCGAGATAGCTAAGCCTCAGTTAAATACCTATCCTCCTGTTGCCATTGTTGTGGCAGCTTATCAAGAGCCTTTGGATATATTAAGAGATACTCTTGTGTGTTTTTATAACCTAAGCTATCCAAATAAGCACCTCTATTTTTTAGATGATACACGCTATGACCTCCCTTGGGACACCCCTGAAAACAAGTTAAAATATCGACAATCAATTGAGGGACTCTGCCAATTTTTAGAAGTGAACCTTTTTCGCGCCAACTGGCATGGAGCTAAAGCAGGTATTATCAACGATTTTTTGCAATTCCGCTTAGGAAAAGTTAAAGAAGATTTTGAATTCATCCCTTATTCAAAAGCTGTTGCACCAGAATCTGAAAAATATCTCATCGTCTTTGATGCCGACATGAACCCATTTCCAGATTTTGTCGAATATCTCGTTGATATCATGGAAAAAAGGCCTAAAGTTGCCTTTACACAGACTCCACAATACTACACAAATTTCGAATTCAATCGAGTAGCTCGCACTTCAGGATTACAGCAAGCCATTTTTTATGAATACATTTGCGAAGGAAAAGACACACAAGGAGCGATGTTTTGCTGCGGCACGAACGTGATCTTTCGTCGCACAGCCCTAGAAGATGTCGGAGGATTTGATGAAAGCTCTGTGACAGAAGACTTTGCGACTTCGTTTAAATTTCATAAAAATGGATGGGAATCCGCATACTTAAACAAAGTATCTGCTTTTGGAATGGGGCCCGAGGATTTAGGGGCTTTCTTTAAACAACAGTACCGATGGGCAAGAGGGACTATTGGAATCCTTAGAATGTTTCCCAGAGAGCTTTTTTTTCATCTGCGTAAGTATACAATTAATCAATGGTGGGAGTATTTTCTTGCAAGCAGTCACTATTTAATTGGGATTGTTTTTTTTCTACTGGTGATTTTTCCCGTCATTTATTTATTCTTTAATATTCCAAGCTATATGGCAGACCCTGTCATTTATGCATGCGCCTTCCTCCCCTACATTATGCTAACAATCCTGACTTTTATTTGGACGTTAAAAAAGCGCAGATACCTGGCAAAAGATATTCTTTCCGTTTTGCTGATCAATGCAGTCACATTCCCTGTATTTATGAAGGCGGCTTTTTCTGCTTTATTTGGGCTGAACACTAAGTTTTCTGTGACACCTAAACTCGGAAGCACGATTCTCTCCTTGCGTTCATTAACCCCTCAAATCCTTACCGGTCTTCTTTGCGTGTCTGCAATTACGTGGGGCATTCAACGCCTCTACTATGAAAGAGAGCCTTTATATGGATTGCTGCTTAATGTTCTTTGGACTTTTTATAATTTTTTGATGATCTCCTCGTTTCTTTATTTTAACCACTCAGAGGAGAAGCCCCAATGAAAAAATGCATGCAGATAGCTCTTGTAGTTATCCTTTTTTGGGGATGTCAAGCTGAAGAAGAATTTCCTTACCCCTCTTTATTTTGGGGATTTGCTTTAGAAGGATTCCCCATTACGCACCAACAACTTGAATTTCTATACAAGCAAACGCAGATACGTCCCGAATTGATCCTCTTTTACTTGCAATGGCCCGCCCCAGGAGTGCAGCAGGAGCCTCTAACTCCTAGTTTAGCAGCTATATGGAGTGCTGAGGCTGTCCCATGCTTAACTTGGGAACCGATGTATAAGGTTGATCAGGTTCAAACGACCATTCCCTACGAAGATATTCTTGATGGACAGTATGATGCTTACCTTTTTGAGATTGCCAAAGAGATCAAAGAGTGGGGAAAGCCGCTCGTGATTCGTTTTGCTCATGAGATGAATCTCTCCAGTTACCATTGGGGCACATCGCTGAGTGAATATGGTCCGCTTTCTCCGGTTATCTATCGAAAAATGGTTCACTATATCGTGGAATTATTTAGGGGCACCGGCGCAGCAAATGTTCTATGGGCTTTTTGTCCCAACGCAGACTCTATTCCTAATACCGATTGGAATACCGCTCGTTCGTATTATCCAGGAGATGCTTATGTGGATCTTCTAGGGATGGATGGGTATAATTGGAAGAAGGGTTCTGAAACGCGCTCCTTTGAAGAGATTTTTGGCCGCCTTTACCGACAGCTTAAGGAGATAGCTCCGCATAAACCACTTATCGTTTTCGAAACGGCTTCTGGGGAGCAAGAAACGCAAACAGAATGGATTCGGAACGCTTTACAGATTTCCAAAAAATGGGGGATCAAAGGAATCGTCTGGTTCCAAGCCAACAAAGAAGAAGACTGGAGACTCAAACCCCATACAGATACCCCTGAATCCTTCCCCATCCATCTTGAGCAACCCTCTTTTCAGCAATGGCTATTGGATTGGCAAACAGCCAAAAGGTAAAGCCATCATCCCATGGATTTTAGGTACGCCACCACAATTTGGTTGTAATTGAAATAGAGCCTTTTTTCGAGGTTTTTGATCGCTCGGATGTAAATAGAGAATGCATCAGTGCTTTGTGAAAGAAGAGTTTCTTTTGGATTCAACTCTTTGTGCTCTGAGAAAACGACATGGAAAAGCGTAGAGGAGATCTCTGATTCTAATGCTTCGCGCAGGAGCTCTAAATCGATATAAACCGGAATTTGTTCTGCTTTTACTAAATGTTCTTTGGTCATCTGATATAAGGCCCTCAGCTTCGCCTCATTTGCTTGAATGTGTTTTTCAATATCCCGCAGAAAATGCTCTTGGAGCTGTGCATACTCTTGGTGAGAATAATTGACGATTCTAGAAAAATAGGCGATGAGGTGTTTAAGATAAATCAATACACCTTGTTTTAAAATCATGGAGTCTTTGAGAAGAGTCGTGCACAAATCGACAAGCGAAGCTGGAACCTGTAGCTGATGAATGAAAGCATCAAAACTCCAACTTTTCTGATCTATCTCTCCTTGCCTATGCGAATAGGTAACCCGAAAGACTTCTCCATGGATTTCATCGCTATGCGTCATCAACGTGACTCGGCCTGCAGTTTGATCGATCCTTTGCTCGTGCTTACCTAAATATTTTGGGATATAAAGATCAACAATGGCTCCTTGGTGTAAATTCACACGATTCACAAACCAATCTAGAATCCCAATTTCAACGAAATCCGGGTGAATCGAAAGCAGGAGATACTGAAAAGGCTCTCCATCTTCAAGTGAACCTATAAAAGGGAAATTAAGCAAGATGCCAGGAATCGATGTGTTGCTTTCTTCTTCCATCATTTTCCTTTCAGAAGCGGTAATAAAATGTTCCCCATCCTCCCTCCGCATTCCACTGCTTCGAGCGATGGATCAGCCCCTTTAGTTCAACCCCCCAATGTCTATCGAATTCATGCTTCCATTCCAGGATGGCTTGAATCGAAGGGTTGTCTTCACTATCTGTTTCCCCAGTAATTTTTAGGTCCAGATAGCGTTGAGGAGCCTCGCAAAAAATAAAATATCGATAATCATAGCGATATTCAAAAGTCAGGCTGCCTGAATAATAGTGATCGGGTGTCCAGTAGGGATGAATGACATCAATCAACTTCAAACCTGATAAAATCGAAATCGATTGATGTGCAGCATTGCGATAATTTCCCTGTAAAATAGCTTTAAAAATATGTGGATCTTCGGTGAATTGATATTCCGTCAAGATATTATAATGGATTTGCCGGTTGTGATCATTATAACGGTAATACTGACAAGTCCCCTCGATATTCCAATAATGTGTAAGATTTTTAGAGGCCGTGATCCAGCTATTGATGGACTGAGTTGCTTGTTTTAAGGAAAAGTAGTTGTATATTTCATCTTCTTTATTACAGCCCAGAACCAACATCAGATCATCCCCCCAATTCCAGACGAGTCTATTGCGGCTGCTAAAAGTTGACCTAAAGCGTCGAAGATAGTTTTTATATGTGGCGCTGACAAACCCGCTGAGGCAAGCATTAATAACGCAATCGGCTTCTAAAGTCTGTCCTTCAGCGGCATAAAACTGGTAGTTATAAAAGGGATTTTCAACATAAGTATTTTGAATAAACCTGGCATGGGCACGACAGGACAAAGGGACCTCAAAAACTGCATCAGAGCGATAACGAGCAATTTGGGATTGTGAAAATGTGCCAGACCCCAGTTCTCTCCAATACGCTATATTTCCTTGTAAGCCAAAATGGGAGCGCAGAGCATTTCTATCCAAGGCTTTGTTTACGAGATTATGATTGGGATCGATATGCAAAATGTGGTCATAAACTTCTTTCGAACAATCACATAGACCTACAATGCAGTAGCTTTGGGCATAATCAAATAAAGCTTCTTCATTGCCCGGATTAAATGCTAAAAGATTTCTGTAAGCTCCCAGAGAAGTTCTAAAACGTTTATTCCAGACTAATGCTTTGGCACACTTTTCCAAGGCTATCGATTGTTGGATCCGATAAAGGGAGTAAGGATAATTTTCAAGCAGCAGACTATTGACAGAAGGTTCAAGGAGATGTTGATAACTTGCCATGGCGAGATCAAACTGTTTGTCCCACAAAGCTGTTCGCGCCTTTTCCCGATAAAGGACAGGGTTATAGGGATCGACTTTGATCAATGCGTCATAAGTTTGAATTGAGTTTTGGTAATTTTTGGACCATCCGAGCACTCGGGCAAGTGCGACTTCGATTTTAAGATTTTGCGGGAACCTCTCTAGCAGACAGCGATACATCTCTATCGATTCTTCATAGGCGTAGAGAACAGCTAGCATCTCCGCCGCTCCAATTTGAGCAGGAAAATAACCAGGATCTTTCTCTAAAATCGCTTCATAAATCAGAAGGGCTTCTTTAGGCATTCCATTTTGAACGTAAAGTGCCGCCCATTTTTCCAAATCGCTGGGAATGGAATAAGCACAAAGAATCTGCTCAAGAAGTCTTGGCCTCTCTCTTTCTGCATAAAATTGCGCGGAACGATCTTGGGGATAACTATTGAGGGCAGCTTGAAAAAAATCGTGAGCTTCAGTGCATCGGCCTAATTTTTGGAGCGATCTTCCGATACCCACGTAAGCGTGAGTCTGATGTTTCCTCGAGCGGAATTGCAAGCTATAGGCAGCAACGGCTTCGCAAAACTGTTCATTCATGAACAAAATATCTGCCTTTAGCAGCAGGTACTTAGGTTTTGCAGGAGCAATTTCCAAAAGGACTTCGACTAGAGCGTAAGCAGAATCGAATTCTTTTTCTAAGATTTTAAGACCTGCAAAAGCTTCTAATACCTTGGGATGATCGGGCCAACGCAACAAAAGTTCTCGGTAAATTCCCTCGGCCTCCTCATACCGCTCTGCACTTGCTAAAGACCAGGCCAGTTTTAAAAAAAGATCGCGCGAGCAAAGGTTCTTCTCCAAAGCTGCGCGGTAGATCATTTGAGCTTGGTAAAAATC
The DNA here is from genome assembly GCA_002786175.1 of Parachlamydia sp. Taxonomy (GTDB): domain Bacteria; phylum Chlamydiota; class Chlamydiia; order Chlamydiales; family Parachlamydiaceae; genus Parachlamydia. Next base: position 34,423 of record PEQL01000002.1, on the reverse strand, counting down.
TCCCCACATCATCATCCCATCTGCATACGCAATACACGTTTGTAGAGAATGACCGGATACACTTAATGCTCTTAAGAAAAGGGCATTTGCTTGTTCGGCATGGCCGGCTGCCCCTTCAGCTTGTGCAGCAGCCACAAGCAATTTGAGAGAATGGGGATGTTTTGCTAAAGCGCTGTAAAAAAGAGTTAATCCCTCATGGATTTTTTTCATACTTATGTAGAGACGGCCCATTTCGATTTGCACGTCCAGCGCTTCAGGCTTTTCATGAAGAATCCTCTGATACAGTCTTAAGGCTGCTCCATACGTTTTTTTATGATGGGAGTACAGGCGCGCCAAAGCTAAGCGGGCATCAAAATCACTCACCTGACTTAGAAGTGGGACAAGAGTTCGTGGAGTGGAAATCGTTTTTGTTGGAACCCTGATGATGGGGATAGGGAGCAGTTTTTGAAAGGGGTGAATTTTAAGTAACACTTCATAGTGACTGAGAGCAGCTTCTTGTGTTTCTTTGTGGTGGGACAGAATTTTGGCTAAGGCAAAGCGGGCTTCAAAGTCGCTGATGCGGTCACGCAACGGGACGATACTTTGCTCTACAAGAGAATGCTTCTCTATCTCTTCCCCATACAATGAGAGTATTGAGGAAACCGCCAGAATTAGAGAAGGGATATAAAAACGCAAAATTTTCATTGAGACATTATCTCTGTAAACAATTCTTTTCTGCTATACTACCTCACATAAAATTTTGAAAGAAGAAAATTAGCTGTTTTTTGTCACCCTCGCAAAAAAATAGTATAAGTTCTTGAAGAGGGAATTTTTCTTGTGGGTATTTATTCCATGTTCCTATATCCAATAGAAGGATAGCGACAGGGGAAAGTTCGCAATTTTTTGAAAGCGGATGAAGTATTCCGGAGGGATAATTGGAAACACTGGTTTCGAACGACATTGCGCATTTTAAATGGACCCGCCTGATTCTATGGCTCACAGGAGCTCCACTCGTCATTTTAGGTGTGTTTATCTTATTAGCCTGGTTGACAGGACAAATGATATATGTCGAACCGAATCCTCTCTATCGGCCTATGCAACCCAATACGGCTATTAGTTTTATCTTCAGCGGTCTCTCCCTTATTTTTCTGCTCTTTTCTCGCAAAACGCTGGCCCTCTCAGCTGCAGGTACGGTCATCTTTTTGGCTACCTTAGGCATTGTTCAATACATATTTAATGTGGATTTTGGAATTGACCACCTGCTGATTTTTTTTGATTTGCCGCTCTCTTATCCTTCTCCAGGTCAGCTGTCTATCAAGGTATGGACATGCTTTTTATTACTAGGAATATGCCTTGTCCTGACTTGTTTTCCTTACCGTACGATGTATTCCTTAGTCGCGGAATTTTTTTGCTCAGTGACATGCTTGTTGGCTTTGATTTCCATCTATGGATATTATTTTCAAATTTATTCTATAATTAGTTGGAATAAACTGACCGGCATGGCCCTTCGCACTTCTATCGGTATCGCTATCCTTAGTGTGGGAATATTTCTCTGCCACAGTGTGTATGCCTTCCAAAAAGACAAAATTCTTTATGGTCCTATCATAGGATCGATTTTCATCTCGTTATACAGCACGCTTTTTCTTTGGCAGGGGTTCAACACCAGCCATTATCTCGGGATTCAAAAAACCGCGCAGAATAACGCTGAATTTATTGCACATTTGTTGAATATACATGTCGATGAAATTGGTAAATCACTTAACCATATTGCATTGCGTTTGCAGGAAATAGATGGATACACTAAAGCGTTATGGAACATCGACTCGATCTGCTACGACGACGGTGCAAACGGTTATACGAGTATGAGCTGGTTCGACAGCCAGAGGAAGTTGAAGTGGACAACTCCGAATCCTTCTTTGCCAAGTGCACATCAAGCGAATACAAAACTTATTCAAAAAATTCAAAGCATTCCTTCTGTAAAATCTGAGCAACCGATCGCTCATTTTTTTATCGACCAGAATCTGTTTTTTTTACTCCCGCTATTTTTATCCAACAATGTGTTTGAAGGGATCTTAGTAGCGGAAATCAATTTAGAAAAATTAACCACTTACTTGCTGCCTGACTTCATAAAGAAGGAATATGGGGTTGAGATTTCTGAACAGAACGCCCCTGTCTCAGAGACTGGGGACCTTTTAAAAGTAATGGGCTCAGCTGCTTTAAGCGATCCAATCCTTTCTGGTCGTGAAATTACAGTCACCCCTTGGCAAGAGCATTTATGGGGAGGATTCTTGCCAAATTTGATTCTGATTTCAGGTTTTCTTTTCACCTTTCTTTTAAGCTCAATGATTTATGTATTGCAGTTGCTTTTTCAGACAAAAGACAAGATTTTAAAAATCTTAAAAGAAAAAGCAGATGCGCTCGCCTATCGACAAGCAATCTTAGATAGCGCAAGCTATAGCATAATTTCAACAGATGACGAAGGAACGATTCTTTCATTCAACAAAGCGGCGGAAAAGATGCTTTTATGGAAAGCTGAGGAAGTCATAAATAAGTATACTCTGGAGATTCTTCATGATCACGGAGAAATGGTGAAAAGAGCTAAAGAATTATCAGAGCAGTTGCAGGAAACGATTTCTCCAGGCTTTTCGACCTTTATAGCATTGCCAAAGAAACAAGATATGGCTGAAGAACGGGATTGGACTTACATTCGCAAAGATGGAACACGCTTTCCGGCTCATCTTTCTTTGACACCAGTCAAAAATGCCGACGAAAAGGTCATTGGATATGTAGGATTAGCCTATGATTTGACTGAAAAGAAGCAAGTGGAGAGCATGAAAAATGAACTGATTGCAATCACAAGTCATGAATTGCGTTCTCCTCTTGCCTCCATTAAAGGCGCCTTAGATATTATTCTTGGAGCTGAAACACTCGCGTCCAAAGAAAAGTCACTAATACAGATCGCGCGCAGTAATTGTCAACGTTTGGTTCGTTTGACAAATGATATTCTCGACATTCAAAAAATGGAATCGGGTAAAATGGAATTTCTATTTACCAATTTCCACCTTCAAGACTTATTCGATAAGGTTTTTGAAGTCAACCAAATGTATGCATTTAACAATCAAGTCGCTTTAAAAATGCCTGAGAATCTTCCTGACTGCATCATTTTTGGAGATGAAGACCGGATCCTGCAAGTCATGACTAATTTCATTACGAATGCAATTAAAAACTCCCCTATGCACTCCGAAATTTCTTTTGAAGTCATGCAGCATAACGATGTTGTACGCATAGGCATTAAAGATCAGGGCTCAGGCATACCCAAAGAATATCAACCTTTGCTTTTCGAAAAATTTTCACAAATACCTTCAAGTAAACACAATAAAATGGGCACAGGGCTCGGCTTAAGCATTTGTAAAGCGATTGTGGAGAAACATAAGGGAAAAATTGGATTTGATACAGGTTCTGAAGGAAGCACGTTTTGGTTTGAGCTTCCTGCAAAATCCATGTAAGCTGCATTAAGCCTTAGATTTATGCGAATCGACTCGAGAATAAATTCCTGAATCGTATATTTTCTTTCTAAACTTTGCCCAACTTGCGCAATGCTGCACAACTTCAAGGCCTAGCTCATTCGATAAATCTTCTTCGCAAGCCTGAGAGAAAATAGCATTGAAATAGTTTTGCTAGACATCGCCTAAGCCAGTTACATAGGAGGATAGGTCATAGAAGATCTTATCCACAAAACAGCAACTACCCCATTGGACCAAATAGAACCATACGGAGTCGACTTATTTGGACATTTTAGTGATGAATCTGAAAAACGGTATCAGGTTTAATTAATAAAAAACCTAGAAAACTCACACCCTGTTCACTCTTTATTATTCAGCAGTTAACTTGGATAATGTAGTTTGTAGAAAATTTCCCTTTGCATAGATGGCAGAAACAATGCCTCGCAACCGTCCATATTTTTCTTTTAAATATTGGGTTTCTGCATGATCATGATCAGCCATAAAATAAATCGACTGGATTCTCAGAAGAGAACGTTTGTAATCTCCACAAGGCTTCATACTATCTTCTTTAAAAATTTTTCCCCTCTGGCAAAATAGACGAGCATTGCGTTTTCCATAATCTAAACAGATACCCAGAAGCATTTCATTATTCTGAATACTATCAAAAAATGAAATTTGTCCATTTTCAATTTTTGATACAAACTGTGCGGGATCAATTTTTTCACGTAATATACTTTCGAAAGTCTCCAAATTGTTTTCGATAGTTTTTATCAGTGCATTCTTATTTATCAGTATAACCCTATCGTTAAGTGGGGACGCCGCTTCCTTCAGGAGGAGAAAATTATGAATGTCAAATTGATTCTTATACTTTTCCCAGATTTCCCATTTTTTCCAAAAAAGACCATCACATTCTCCTAGCTCAATATAATTTTCCCAAGGAGTGACCTTGAAATATCCACCAAATGACACAGGTTTGTCTCCAAAAAGTGTGTAGCCAAAAGCCTCATCATCAACTAAATTATAGAATAATCCCTCCAAATCACAACGATCATTTGGAGGGATGCTTTCTATAATCTCATTAACATCAACTGATAAAGCAGCTCCAATATTACTGAGACAGAGAATAAGAAAAATGAATGCATTCAAGTACATTTTAAAATTTAATCTTTATTATATTTTGTTCGTGAACCACCGCATTTATAGCAGTCTTCCCTCCAAGGCATGTTGGGATGGAAACAATTTTGACATATCCATGCTTTGAGCTCGTTCAATTTAGCAATGTCTGAAAATAGCAAATAAATGCCCTTTTCATCATAGGTAAGGTTATTAGCTGAAATAACATTCCCCTCATAATTAACGAATATTCCATTCTGATCAATGACCACATCTTCTGGGTTAACATAGAGTTTGTCTTCTGCCAGAGAGTGGACAGAATAACCGAGAACCAATACTAAAAACAAGAAATATAAGTTTTTCTGCATAGTTGCCTTCCTAAGGCTGTTTTTGAAAACAGCCCCTGAAACTATTTAATCAAAAAGAATTTTGCGAGAAATATTTTTGTATTTTTCAAAATTTTTTAAATGGACAGATTGATTAGTTCTAATCAATAGGAAAGGGCATATTGATCACGATGGTGTTTTCCGTCTGGAAAACACCATCACGGCCCTATAAGCAGAGACATCGCGCTAGGCAGCTGCTTTAAGCAAAACCCGACAGTATCTCTTCAGGCTGGCAAACTGGAGATTTTCTTTTTTTACAATAGACTGGGTTCCCAACTTTCCGCCTCGCTGGACTTGCAAGGATTCAACTTTTTGCAGAATCGCTAAGTAGTGTGGGGCCAATTCAGGATTTCGTGCGAGTTTATGATTCATTGTGGCAACCAATGCGCATTGGTCCGCTTTCGAAAGTGGATGTGGTTTGTTGAAGTCCACTAAAAAGGTCGCAATTTTATCCCCTAAATCAATTCTTAAAGATCCTACTGTTTGAGAGGCTTCTTTTTTAATATAACGATTAAAAAAACCTGTGGAAATTTGCTCGAAGGAAAAGGACAAGTTGTATTTTTTTACAGGAGTGGCTTCAACACCTTTGAGCATGGGTGTTCGAAAAGCCCAGTCACAGACTTTTCTTGCGATGTATGTCTTATTCTCATAGAGTGCAGCTGTCATCAGCGAAACTGCCGCTCCGGCAACAATGCCAAGACCAGCTGTGGCAATACCGCCGATTACCCCTCCCATTAGCATCGCTCCGGTTGTGAAGCCTTGACTCATCTTTTGCGCTTTCTGGTTATCCTTCTCAATATCAGCGACCAGGCGATTGCTATCTTCCAAATTAGCTTGCATTTCTTTAACATGCCCTTTCATGGTCGCTATTTTTTTTATAGATTCGGCATGTGTATGAGTCAATTGATTTGCTTTATTTTCAAGAGTGGTAAATTTTTCACTGGCTCTTTCCTTTAATTGGCCAAACTCAAATGCCGCTTTTGACATGTTCACTGAAGCTGTATCTGAAAGCTTTGTTCCCTTTCCTAAAAGAGCATGGGCATCGTCCATCAATTGTTTACCCTGCTGGCACTCTTGATCCATTTCAAGGGTTAATTTAAGAAAAGCAGCTGTTTGTTCCTTAAAATTCCCCTGACGGTTTTGCACTAATTGGGAGAGCTGCCTGAATTTGGCTAAAGCCGAAGTGAAATATTCAGAAGAAGCATCCATTTTTTGTTTGCCTTCTTCATAACATCGGCGTGCTTCAGCAAAAGAAGTCTGCGCTTTTTCATAAAGACCCAAAGCCTTTTCTTTGCGCATTTCTAATTCCTTTTTCCCTGCAACGGCTATCCCTTCAATGTCCTTAAGAATATTTGAAGTTTGCATCGCTAGCTTTTCAGCAGAGTTTAAAGTTTTGTCCATTTGAAAAAGAATTTCAGATTGCGATTCGCCGATAGTTTGCAGCATCGCGATGCCGGCTTCGGAGTTTTCCAGAAGGTCTGATAAAGATTCTGGCGAATCGGGATTTTTGATATCCTGAATAATCTCATAGACTCTTTTCGCACCCGCCACTGTTAAACCAACTCCAACTAAGGCTGGCAGTGTTCCCCCGGAGGCAATAGCTGCGCCTAGCCCATATAACCCATGTACTAAGGTTGTTCCGGATGTAATGACATCTGTCCCATGCTTACGGGTAAAAGTCGCTGTTTTTGAAAGGAGGATGGCCACAGCTAAAGTGGTTTTTGTAGCTTGGCATGCGGTTTCTCCAATAGCAGTAAGATGACTGAATTTCTTTGAAGCCAAGGTCTCTGCTTTTTCAGCAACTGGTTCAGAAGGTTCTGTCGCTTTGACTTCTTTGGGGATTGTGTGAGGAGCTAAAGGAGCAGTTTCAACCTCTTTGTTTAGCTCTTCCTTGCTTAAAATATGGGTACAGAGCCTCTGTATGGCGCTAAAATAGGGGGAATTTTTTGTCAATAGTCCTTTAGAATTACCTTGAGGTCCTCGATCAATTTCCAATTCTTCCAAAGTTCGTAAAATCTCGGCATAGGCAGCCGCAGTCTTTGCGTTAGGAGATTTAATGAGATGATGCGACATGCGGTTTTGGAGTTTGAAAAGATCCATCTTGCTGAGAACATTCCTTTGCCTAAAATCAAAACGCAAAGATAAGATTTCATCCCCTAAATGAATTTTTAAGGTGCCTGTGGTATACGATTTTTCTTGTTTTATATACCTGTTAAAAGATCCGCTGGATGCTCGATCAAAGGCATAGCCTATCTCATAGGGTTTCACTAACAGATTTTGATCAATTCCACTCGGAATATTAAAAGCCCAATCCCCTACTTTTTTAGCCACAGTCTCTTTTCTCTCATAAGCCTGGGCAGCGAGGAAAGCCCCTGCTAACAAAGGCAGGGTTCCCATGCCAGCTGTCAAACCTGCGGCTAAACCACCCGCAATGACAGCTCCCGTTGAATAGCCCTGATGCATTTCTTGCGCTTTTTTATTTTCAGCTTCCATTTCGGCTAGAATTTTTTGACAGTCTTCACAGCACGTTGCGATATCATCCACCAATTCTTTCATGCGTGCGAGGTCTTGCTGGGACTGTTTATTCTTACCTATCAGTTCATTAGCTAAGGATTCTAATGCAGCAAATTCCTCACTTGCCCCTTCTTTCAGTTGACCAAATTCAAAGGCGGCTTTGGTCATCAAAGCTGTTGCCGCATCGAATTGCGCAAGCCCCGTCGCAAGTCCGTCATTAGCTTCATTCATCAATTTTTTGGCCTCTTCACACTCTCTAGCAATCGTCTCTACCAAAGTTTCTAACTCACTTGCTCTGCTTTGAAAAGAACCTTCTTGACTGTGGGCTAAGGCTTTGACTTGCTCAAACTTGACCATGGCCGATGCAAAAAGCTTCGATGAAAGGGTCATTTTTTGTTGACTTTCACTAAAGATTAAACGCGATTTCCGGTATAGTGCATTGGCCTCGGTATAGAATTCAAAAGCTGCTTTTTGCTTTAATTCCAAATCAGCTTTTCCTCGTACTGAGGTGGCTTTTAATTCTTGAATAGTTTTCTCTATCTGATGGGAGCGTTCTTCAACAGCCTCGAGTGTTTTTTCTAGTTGATGCAAGGTTCCTGAATTAATCTCTCCGTGGATTTGCAGCACGCCAATGCCCGCTTGAACTTCTCTCAAAAGTTCTCCCAGTGCATCGGAAGAAGAAGAGGGTTTAATATCTTGCAAGATATTGTAGACTCTTTTACCTCCGACAATGACTAAACCTGTATTTAAGGCTAAACTGAAGAGGTTTCCTGAATTAAGAATAGCGGTGAGACCGGCGACGATGGTATTTCCTGAGCAAATCATATCAGTTCCATGCGTGCTCGAGATTTCCTTTAAAGCGGAAGCGATATTCAAAAGTTTTTGGGTTCTTTGCTGAAGATTTTCACCGAAAGAATGGTTCTTCTCACTACTGAAAGGTGCTTTTTGAACAGAGTTAGCCATGTCGGTAGTTCCTTGTGAATGATTTGGCTCCATAATAGCTTATAAGGTATCTTTTTTTCAAGCGAATACTAAATAAATAGATATTCTGCGCCAAATTGTTTTTTATTATTTAGAAGAATATATTGCATTTTTCAAACCATCAAGTAAAGGCACGCAATGTATAAAATCCTTTCCTCCGTAATTCTTAGTTTTGCTTTTTGTCACGCCCCTGTGCAAGCTTTAGAAATAGCCACAAGTGTCACCGATGTAGCCGCTTACAGGGATTTTTGCGCATTAGCAGCACAGGACGATGAAGTTTTTAGAACATTTAAACAAAATCCCAATTATCAAGGGGTTGTTGAAAATGTTTCCCGCTCTCAAGGGGAAGAACTTATTAGAATTATTCAAGATAAGTACCCAGAATTGCTTGAGAATTGGTCTAAATTTGCCACAAGTGATTTAGTAGGATCTCCTTTCTTAACTTATTACCCTGAATTGGGTCCACTTTCCCCAGCCACCCTGCGCTACATTAAAATTCTTGGGGAATTACTGTTATTATTTGGCGATTTGACAGGCAAAAAAATCATTGAAGTTGGCGCAGGTTATGGAGGACAGTGTAAAATCATCGCCGATTTATGTTCTTTTAGCACCTATTCGATTGTAGATCTCCCTGAGCCTTCAGCTTTAGCTCAAAAATACTTATCCGTGTTAAATGTTCCCAATGTTCATTTTATTTCCGCAAATGAAACTTCAGGTGAATGCTGCGATGTTTTTATCAGCAACTATGCTTTTTCAGAATGCTATAGAGCAAACGGATTACCTTAATAAATATATTCTAAATTCCTCTGCCGGCTATATGCTTCTTAATGCATATAGAGAAGGCACCGAACCCAAGCCCTATGCAAATTCAGAGCTCGCTGAAGTTCTTCAATCAAAGGGTTATAAAGTCACTTTCTATGCAGAAGACCCGCTTACTGCCACCGGAAATGTTTTGCTTACTTGGAAAAAATAGCTATCCCCAGGCCATAGAGTAGTGCTTTCTCTCATTTTAAAAGCATTTTTTGCTTGATTAATCTTGCGCTTTTAAGAAGAATAGCTGGCTATCGAAATCATAAATTTTTGGAGTGACTATGCGTAAATTTTTTGGGACCTTTATTCTGGGGTTAAGTCTAACCTTAGGACTTTTCGGGGATGATGCAACAAGTGTTACAGATACACAGGATTATCGTGAACTTTGCTACCAGGCGGTCATCAATGATGAAGTTTTTAAAACCTTTAAAAGAAGTCCCATTTATCGCAATGTCCTTGAACACGTCACCTACGATCAAGGACTGGAATACCTAGCCGTAATCAAAAAAAAATATCCGGACTTGCTATCCTATTGGGATACATTTTCACAAAATGATCTTATTGGAACTCCCATGGTGTATTTTTATCCCGATCTAGGTGGGTACGCCTCTCCTACAACCTTAAGATATGTAAAGATCGCTGGCGAACTGAAGGAATTATTCGGAAGTTTACATGGAAAGAGAATCATCGAATTAGGCGGAGGATATGGGGGACAGTGTAAAATTTTGTCTGATTTATTTGCTTTTGAAAGCTATCACCATATCGATTTACCTGAGCCTTTAGCCTTAATCACAAAATATCTGACTGCAATGCAGGTTTCAAATACAGTCATGACGGCTTCAGATGAATGCCAGGAAGAAAGTTGCGATCTTTTTATCAGCAATTTTGGCTTTTGTGAATGCAGTCGATCGGCTCAGGAAGAATATATGCAGAAATATATTCTCAAATCCAAGGCTGGATATATGATCTTGAGCAATGCTAGAGAGTATTTGACTCCTAAGCCATTTTCGCTGATGGAAATTCGACGCGAGCTGTTAAAAGGCGGCTATAAAGTTAAGCTATACGCAGAAGAACCCTCTACAAATAAGAAAAATATCTTGATCGTTTGGGAGAGAAAATAAGTAAAAATGTTTCGATATCTTTTTACCAATCGTTTCATTAAAATCTCTGTTTGCCTAATCCTGCTGGCAAGTTTAGCTTTTGGCGCCAAAAAAGCACGCAGATTCTTTCCAGCCCCTATTCCAACCCCCAAAATGGGGGGATTGGAAGTGAGGATGACAGAAGCGGATGCGACTAAAGCGGGAATCCAAAAACTAAACGCCAGCGAATTGAATCATCTAAATCAATGGTTAGCAGACCATCCCCCGCCTCTTTTTTATGGAATGCCTGTTGTGAATTCTCCAGAAGAACTTAAATGGGTTTATGCGACTAGAAATTTAAATAATTCTGAGCAAAAACAAGACTATGAATTATCCATCGGGGCGATTATTCAAAATGAAGCCGATTATTTAAAGGAATGGATCGAATACCATAAACTTTTAGGGGTGCAACATTTCTGGATTTACAATCATCTTAGCACCGATCATTACCTGGAGGTGCTCGAACCTTATATCCGGTCGGGTGAAGTCGAATTAATCGAATGGATGGTAAAAAAATATCCAGCCTGTCAGATGACGGCTTATGAAGACTGCATTAAGCTCGCAACACACCGTACGGAATGGCTGGCATTGATCGATGTCGATGAATTTTTGGTCCCTCATGAGCACGACTCGATGCGCTCCTTTTTAAAGGATTTTGCCGATTCCAGCCAAATTTTGGTCAACTGGCAAATTTTTGGGACCTCAAACATTCAATCCCTTCCTAAAGGATCTCTCTTAATTGAACATTTAACTTATAAATTCCCCACGCAGTTTGTCAGCAATAAATGGAATGGCAATCAATTTGTCAAAGCCATTGTCAAACCAGCACATGTATCCTTCCCTGTGATAAGTTCACACTATTACAATCTGCTGCCGGGATATGCGACGGTCAATGGATCCAAAAAACCTGTGACACCTAGCACAACAGTTGCTGAGATTGATGTGGAAAAGATCCAACTGAATCATTACTGGTTTCGAACGCTCGATTTTTTTTATGATGTAAAAATTGGCCGAAGAAATGGCGTAGGCGAAAAATACCCGGCAGAAACGGTTAAGTGGCTGCTCGAAATGGGCCAAGCGGAGCAAGATTTCACAATTCAAAAGTTTATTCCCAAACTCAAAGAGGACCTATGAGCTTCATCAAAATTTGCATAGGGCTAATGTCTATTTGTCCCATGTTACTTTCTAAACCCGCAGTTGTCCCCACTCTTAATGGTCAGCTAGGAAACCAGATGTTCGAAATAGCAGCAGCATTAAGCATAGCCTTGGACCATGACGCTGAGTTAACTGTGCCCGACTTAAATTTAACCCAGTGGGGTATTCCACAAAATAAAGAAGCCGTTTTCTGGCGCATTCATTCTTTTCTGCCGAATACCGCGCTTTCTGTGTATGTAGAACCTGAGTTCCGCTATTCTCCAATTCCTTATTCACCTAACATGAGAATCCAAGGCTTTTTTCAGTCAGAAAAATACTTTGCCAAACACAAAGAAGCAATTATAGATATCTTTTCGCCAAAGCAAAGCATTTTAGACGATTTAACAGAACGTTATTCAGAAATTGTCGATCATCCGGAATCAGTCGCCATTCACATTCGCACCTATATTAAGGATGACCCTACCCACGCATTTTATCATCTCAATGGTAGAGAATATGTTAAAAGAGCGATGGAGTATTTTCCCGAAAATGCTTACTACATTGTATTTTCTGATAATATCCCGTGGTGCAAGCAAGAACTCGCAGGACTTAGTCAAAATATGCGCTTCATGGAAGGAGATTCATATCTAAATGATTTCTACTTAATGACTTTATGTAAAAATCACATTATTTCCAACTCAAGTTTTTCCTGGTGGGCCGCTTACTTAAACCGCGACCCCAACAAATTGGTGATCGCCCCCATAAAATGGTTTACAGAGCGTGTCGGTCACAACACATGTGATCTGATTCCAGATGAGTGGATCCTGATCGATAATTGATTAATGCCAAAGATTGCATTGATTAATTATATCAATAAATCCCCCTGATCCAAACAGCTCAGGCCTATAAGGCAAAGTCGAAAAAGGTTTTTCTTGAAAAACCTTTTTCATGTGTCATCTTTTGGTAAAGTATTTTATTCAATACTTATTATGCCAATCTTCAAGATCCCTTTGTCATTATAACAATATGTTTTTACTGACACTTATGTTATTATTTCTTCTAAAAATTTAATTGCATTAACTGAATTAATACTTAGAGGAAAATTATGCTAGAACCTGTCTTTTGCATAGCCCTATTCTTTGTAGTTGGATACTTATTCATTATTTTTGAACATCCTCTAAAGATCAATAAAGCCACAACCGCGCTTATGATGGGTGTTCTTTGCTGGGTTTTTCAATTTGCAAATGGGAACTCCTCCGAAGTTAATATGCAGCATTTAGGTAGTCATCTTGCTAATATCAGCCAGGTTATCGTGTTTTTGCTAGGAGCTTTAATTATTGTAGAGATTATTAATGCCCACCAAGGTTTTAATCTGATTTTAAAATTTTTAAAAACAACCTCTAAACGCAAAATTTTATGGATCGTAGGCTTTCTTTCATTTTTTCTCTCAGCGATTTTAGATAACTTAACTACAGCTTTAGTGATGATCTCGCTGATGCAGAAATTTATCAAAAATCCCAAAGACCGCCTCTTGATCGGAGGAGGGATTGTCATAGCGGCAAATGCTGGTGGGGTTTGGACTCCGATTGGAGATGTGACGACTACCATGCTTTGGATTGGCGGCCAAATTACTACTTTTAATACCATTCGTGATCTATTCCTACCAAGCTTTGTCTCTTTTATTGCTTCTTTTGCTTGCCTGACGTGCATGTTAAAGGGAAATATCGAATCCGCATCTATGCCTCAGCAAGAAAAAACCTCCGCTCTTTCTCTATGGATTTTCTTCTTGGGGATCGGCAGCTTAGTCTTTGTGCCATTTTTTAAAATGGCGACTGGCTTACCCCCCTTCATGGGAATTATTTTCGGATTAAGTGTGCTTTGGATGGTGACAGATTGCCTCTATCGAAAAGAAGAGGGCTGCCAAAGGAGTATTAAAGTCTCCGAAATTGTTTCGCAAATTGATCTTTCTGGTCCGTTGTTTTTTTTAGGAATTTTGTTAACAGTCAGTGCTTTAGAAAGCTCTAATCTCTTGGCATCCTTTGCCGCTTGGCTCGACGGAGCCATCACCTCGCCGCCTCTGATCGCCGCCTTAATTGGTGCAGCTTCTTCAATTGTAGACAATATTCCCCTCGTGGCTGCCACAATGGGGATGTATGGAATGGCGCAATATCCCGTAGACTCTGAATTTTGGCAGTTAATCGCCTATTGTGCTGGCACGGGGGGAAATCTATTGATTATTGGTTCTGCTGCAGGGGTGGTTTTTATGTCTTTAGAAAAAGTTAGTTTTTCTTGGTATTTAAAAAAGATAACTTTCCCCGCCTGCATGGGATATATTGCTGGAATGATGATTTATTTTTTAATTAACTTACTTTAAAATTACATTTTTGTTAAATTAAAAATATAAGTTAATTAAACGAGAGAGGTCTCTATGGGAACAACATTGCTCATTATACTTGCTCTTTTAGTTTTTCTTGCCTTATGGGGCATAGGAATTTACAACCGCTTAGTCTCCATGCAAAACCAAGTGAAGAATGCTTGGAGTCAAATCGATGTTCAGCTGCAAAGACGCTATGATTTGATTCCTAATCTTGTAGAAGCTGTGAAGGGCTATATGGGCTATGAGAAAGGAACATTGGAAGCCGTGATCCAAGCGCGTAATACAGCTTCCGCAGCCCGCGAATCAGTGGAAAAAAGCGGTGGACCTACCGGCAGTGGTTCCATTAAGCAATTAATTGGTGCTGAGTCTGCTTTAAAAGGAGCCTTAGGTAATTTCTTTGCTTTAGCTGAGAACTACCCTCAATTGCGTGCAAGCGAAAATATGCAGCAACTCCAGGAAGAGCTAAGCTCAACTGAAAATAAAGTTGCTTTTGCACGCCAGGCTTATAACGATCAAGCCATGCTGTACAATACGGCTCAACAGGAATTTCCAGCAGTACTCTTTGCCGCAATGTTTGGACACCACCCAGCTGAGTTGTATGAAGTTCAAGATGCTGAAGCTAAAAAAGCTGTTAAAGTTTCTTTCTAGTTTAAGCCTCTTGCTTAGGAGATCAACCAATGAACTTCTGGGAAGCTCAGCGCAGAGCAAAATCTAAAACTTCTTTCTACATGTTTATGTTTGTGCTTTTGACTGTCCTTGTGGGGGTTCTTACTGAATGGGCAATACGCACATTCGCCCCAGAGGATTATCATCCTGACTTCCCTTTTTTCGGCCTTTTTTTTCTTTTAATTACCTTTAGTGTGGCCGGTTTCCAATATTCAATGTTCAAATTGCATGGTGGAAGTTATGTGGCCGAGTCGGTAGGGGCCTGGCGCATTGAAAATGATACCACTCATCCAAAGGAGAGGCAACTGCTTAATATAGTAGAGGAAATTGCTCTTGCGGCCTCATTGCCCATTCCCCCTGTCTATATTCTTGATGCTAAACCTATTAATGCTTTTGCTGCCGGTGTTACTTCCGAAAATTCAGCGATTACTATCACATCCGGAGCCCTGTATTCCCTTAAACGCGATGAAATTCAAGGGGTGATAGCACATGAATTTGGACATATCTATAATGGAGATATGAAGATTAGCATGCGATTAGCGGCGATGGTCATGGGATTTTTCTTTGTTTTATACATCGGCATGCGGCTTCTATCCATTTCAGGAAATACGCGGGTTAGAGATGACAATGGCCGCGGAGGAAATCCTATTGCCATCGCGGCTATCGTGCTGCTTCTTGCCGGGGCTTTTACCTGGTTATTTGGCTCTATTTTAAAAGCTTCCGTGAGCCGGGAAAGAGAATATCTGGCAGACGCGTGTGCCGTGCAGTTTACACGCAATCCAGATGGAATTTCCAATGCTTTGCGTAAGATCATGAATGAACAAGAGAGCATTATGCCTGAAAGAGGCGTCGCTTACTCACATTTATATCTGGATAACCATTCAGGCATGAGCGCATTATTTGCAACTCATCCTCCTCTGATCAAACGCATCGAAGCCATTGAAGGACGCACCTATATTCCCGAAGAATGGAAGAAAGATCTAGACAAGCCCTCCCCCATTTCTGGTGCAAATTAGTCCGATTTCCTGCTAAAAAGTCTCTCTATTAATGCATCTAGGGAAATCTTCCCTGGACCAAAACAAAAGACAATCACAGCCGCATAAAGGAACAGGAATGGGGCTTGGTCAAAGAAGTTCTGGGGATCTTCAAGAAGGTTTCGCACCGAAGCAAAATGGGCTGTTAAATAGGCCACAATCATGGTTGCCATCAAAAAGAGAGAAGACAAACGCGAAAGCAATCCAATTAAAAGTAATGCCCCGCCGATACATTCGATAGAACCGGCTAGGTAGGCACTAAATTGAGGAAAAGGAAATCCTAAAGAAGAAAAAAAGGAAGTTGTAGAGTCTATATTGATCAGTTTGCCATATCCCGAGAGAAAAAACCCATACCCCCAAAATAAGCGAATTGCCAGCAGAAGGAAATTCTGAAAAAATATCCCCCAGTTGTTTAGATCATCAAAAAAATTTCTTATTCTTTGCATATGCCCTTCCGTATTTGAATTCATCTAATTTATAATGGTTTTCGGTTTAAATGTGGAAGAATTTTCCGAATAATCGCTGCAAAGAGAAGGTGGATTCAGTTTTGGAATTTTCACTAGAAACAGACCTAACAAGCAGGAGGGAGTTTTAATCTGCCCTCCTCTACACCACCGTAAGCATACACTGTAGCGAGGGTGGCCTCTCAAAGTTTAGCCACTTTTCTTGCTTTTAGAATCTGCTTTTGATTGTGCCATTTCCAGATAAATTTTTTCTCGCACACAATACGCAAAAGCGCTCATAGGTTTTAGTTCGATAGCACGCTCAATGTTCGCTCTAGCACCATTTAAATCCCCTATGGCCATTAAAGCAATCGCACGATCAACGTAGGCGTTGGCACAAGCGGGTCTTAATTTCACCACTTTGTCAAAATCTTTCAGAGCTAGCTCGTAGTTTTTCATATAGAAAAAGATATTACCGCGTAGTTTGTAACCCCAAGGTGATTCCGGTTGTTGCGCAATTATACCTTCAATTTCTAAAATGGCTTTATCAGAATTTCCAGCTTTTGCACTTGCAAAAGCACGTTTTTTTAACTCATCATAGTTAATATTTTCTTGCTTTGCCTCTTTTTTATCATGAGCGCTTAAGTGGCTCGCAGCGCAGGTAACGAAAACAAACATAAACAATGCAAAAGATTTTAGCTTCATACGTGCTCCTTATTTTCTAGTTAGGTGCATTTCTAAAAAATATCACCACTTTTTTTGTGTCTTTTCTTTTGACAGAAAGAGACTATAATCGGTTGAGAAGTATCGATAAAAGTGTATTAGGAGTCAAGAGGATTCAAAGATCGTCTGATAAAAGCATTCTATAGATCGAATTTCTCGTCTTTTTTGTTACTTTACTATTGCTTGTATTGTGTTCAAATTTGGCATCATTGTTAATAAAGCCTGAGAGCAAGGCTCTTTAACAAGATAATTTGATTTATAATAACTTTAGTATTATAATAGATCACAAATATTTATTTTATACTTTTATTAAGCAGGGTTTCGTGGGCATTATTAACACTATTAGACAATATTTTCATACAACTCATGCTTTGAATCAGGAAAGAACAATTTTAACCGATTATGTTAGAAATCCTACAAATCAAAAAATTGAAATCCTTCGCGCCCCCGCCTTAGTGGAAATTGTAAAAGCAAAAAGCATAACAGACAAAATGACTGGATTTAAGCTCCAGCATCGATGCTTAGTGAAAATCCTGGGTTTATTTACATTCAAATGGAAGGTGTCGGCTTATCAGGATAACATTCGATTAATAAAAAAATTAGAAGACTTACTGAATTCTTATCCCGGTGATAAAAGTTTTGAGCAAGTAAACGTTAGTGAGACTTCAACGGCTCATCCTCACAGGCTAAACCCTTCACATCGTGATCCGATCCAAAATATTTCTGAAAAGCCGCTTAAGCCAAATAGGGCACACTCAACAGACCCTCAACTTCAAGTTCCAACTGAATCTGTCTCCCCTGATCCCTTAGATCCCCTTTCTCTGCCAAAAAAAACAGCTAAGCAAGAAATTTTGAGCTACATGCATATTTACAATGATGAAAAACTTGGCAAATTGAAATTCAGAGGCAAGGGAGAGTTTATCATCAGAAAATCTTCCATGGACAAGCATAATTACCCCGAAAATGCGAAGCAAGCGTTCTCTCTTGATATTAATGATGGCATATTTATTACCCCAAACCGCTTTTTTCTAATGGATGATGGACAAATCCAGTATGGTTACGCGAATTTCAAAACCCTGAAAGAACTTCTAGAGAAGCATGCTAAGTTTGAAAAAAATGATCTGCGATGGATTTCTCTAGATAAACCTAAAACGGCGAGCGAACTCATTGAGTCTGCGCTAGAAGCCGAAGCTTCACAAACGGTAAATACTGCGCAAGATCCTGTGTTTTATAATAATTTAAAAAACTATCCTTTTGTGCCTTTCAATCCCCTATACATCCTTGATGGGCCTGGGTTCGATTTTCTCGCTAAAGAAATGGAAAGCAACCCGGCTCCTGCTGGTTTAAAACTATACATGGATCACACTCGTAAATTAGCTTTTCTAGGCCATGGGGTGGCTGAAATTAAAGCGATCGCCCCTCACTATCCTCCCCTGCTAAAAATTATCGGCTCTGTTGAGCGCTCTATTTTTGATGGCTATGGCCCACGCTATGTGTTTATGAAGAATTTGGAAGAGACTAGAGTACCAATTCTAGCACCAATCAATCCAAACTACGTCAATCTTTTAATCACAAAAGCAAGGATGAAGTTGGCCTTTTCTCACTCAGCAGATCCCCAGCTCAACCTTCCTGCAATTCACAGTCATAGTCAATTAGCCAAAGAAATACTCGAAAAACACGAAGGACTTGTAATTGGCGAAATACATTCCCATATAACACCTAAGAAATTTATCATTGATCAGATGCAAACCTTTAAAGAATGCGGTGTAACCACCCTATTCCTAGAACATCTATTTTATGAAACATTGCAGGAAGACCTAGATGCATTTTTTAAATCTTCTTCCGATGAATTCCCCCTGATCTTAAATAAAATTCTTGAGAGGCCCGAAATTCATCCGGATAAAATCCTTAATTACAAAGCCATGATCTTAGCTGCCAAAAAAGCTGGTATAAGAGTTGTTGCGATTGATACAAATCTATCCTATCAAGCCGGTTTTGACCGTGATTATGGATCTCAAGGTCCTCATCGTTGCGAAGGGATGAATTACACAGCAGCAGAGATTATTAAGAAAGAGAGAGGAAAAGGAAAATTTGTCCTCTTAGTTGGGAGTGCGCATAGTAGCCAATGCGAAGGCGTTAAGGGAATGCGTGAAATTCTTGACTGCCCTTCCTTGATTATCAGTGATGCTGTAAAAGATGATATGGAGAAAAATGTAGAGAACTTTGTGGGTAAATTAAAAAAAGTGGACGTGTTGCTCTCTGTGGCAACCCCTCAGTTAGCAGTTACACAAGCTGATTCGTTTTACCGTAATGCTAAATTACTTAAACTGTTTTTTGTTCATGAAAAAAGTAATCTCGCAGACGGAACCTATAGCATTACTCCTCGCCAAAAATATAGCTTTTTTGGTTTATACAGAAAATTTGTGCTCATTACACAAATTGCAGGTGTGCCTCATGAATATAAATTTTCAATAAATAGTAAGAACGAGATCGTCTTAGAAGGGGCAGAACCAAAGACATTCACCTTTTTTGATGCATCAGCTGGGTCTCCCTCATTCATTGGATTTTTAAAAGAACAGCAGTTGATTAAAAATCCTTTAGACCTGGAAAAAATTTCCAAATTTTCAAAATCAAACAAAACATTCAAATCAACTTAAGAAAATATGACAGATGCACTTGGTTCAAAAGCCTCAGATCAAAGGCAAGACTGAAAAACATTGTGCATCGTTCAACTCAAGGGCAACTTTAGGCTGCAGAAAAAGCTCTGGGCGAAATTTTACCTGTCATAAAGCGATAGACAAAGAAGCTATCTTCTTCTTCCAATTTTTTTTCCAGTTTTAGATCCCTTTCAAAATGGTTAGCTAATCCTTGGGGTAGAGGGTGGTTTGAGGAGAATTGGCGAATGCAAAAGCGCGCTCCTGGCTTGGCAGTACGCACGACTTGGCTAATTAACTCATTAAAACTTTCTTCCGGCATATAGGAGGCGATATCCGATAGTGAATACGCATCGAAAGTATTTGCAGGAGCTGACGCTAAGTAATCGATCACATTTTCAGTTTTAATTTTAAGTCGGTTTAAACGTTTTTTGATCACATTCGATCCACTTTCCGTCAAATAGGGTGGATAAGCCTCACGCTTTAAAAATCCTTGAAATAGCAAGGAAACAAAGGCGTTCTGATTGGCTAAGCAAGAGTGCAACCTATGCAGCATCCGATCGTAAATATAGTGTCCTACCTGGATCGAGGAGTCAACGTGGGCAAATAATCCAGGATCGTTAAAAAACATTTTGGGAAGAGACTGATTTAAAGCTACTCCGAAGAGTGTTTTTAGAAAACGCGTATCCCAATGTGAAAGCAGAAAAGCTTTCTGTTCCTCCAGATCTTCAAACTCAAATAGTCGTTTAATTTTGCGTGGTCGCAAACAGCGAAAACCTCTAGAAACAACTCTGAGCAGGCATTCAATACGTCCTTGAAAAAGAACACCTTTTTTTATCATCTGGGGATTCTGCTTCCAAAAACTTGCCGCATCGCCATCCATCTGTTCGAAAAGCTGTGCAAGCATTTGCGGATCCTTGCAAGCGCCATATCCTTCTAAAAAATTTAGATAGGTTAAAAAATCAAATTTTTCCAAAGCAGCACATTTCAAGCTCAACAAATAATTCTGGATAGGGTTGGCATCTATCGATACAATCTCTTTGCACTCATCAAGTAGCAGGTGTAGCGGTCGATCTCCACTGGCTGTGATGCAAAGAACTGTGTCTTGTGGTTGAATTTTTAGGGCTTGTTGTTCTGTACGCCAATCTTCATTTCCAAAGCTATAATTAAGTCTCTCAAAAAAATCCGGCATTCTCTCTCCATCGATAAAGCATTATTCAATTGCCTGTTGGGTCTGCACGATACCCAAATAACCTGAAGAAATTAGTTTTCCTATAGATTATTTGGGTATAGAAAAATTTAAATACTACATGTCGTAACGGCCGCCTCCGCCAATGAGAATGTTGACTAGCTCATCCCACCGCTGACCTTGAATAGAAGGCATGATGGTATTGGGGTCAATGTTGACTTTGCTGGCAAAGTCTTTAATTTGTGTTTGTGTCAAATTTCCACTCTTAGCTTCTTGGCTTAAGCTTTTCTTTAATCCTTTTAAAAAATTGCCCCAGGCCAATGTCTTGCTACTTAGATCACTCATGCTAGTTTTCAGCTTTTCATTCGTGAAAATACATTCTAAAAAACGCAGCGGATGAACGATATCAATGCGATCTCCTGCTTTTTTTAACGAAGATTTTTGTCTCAATACTTCGAAATAATTCTGTTCTGCAAGCGTTTTTACAATGTAAGAAATATCATCTCTTTGCTGCTGCGTTAATTCCTTATTATAATCACGCCCAGTGGCTTTAGCCTTCGAAACTTTCGCGTTCATCCCGGAGTCAGAAACACAGACATCAATCTGAAATCTTCTCTCATTTGAGATGAAAGCAGGAACTCTTTCATCTAAAAAGTCAGAATCCAGGTCAAGTTGTGAATTAATGGCATCGATGACATTCAAAAAGCAATCTTCAGGCTGAAGATAAATCACAATGTTTTCACCAGATGAAGACTTCAAGGTCAGTTCATTACCCAAAACAATTTGTGAAAATAGAGTGGATGCAGCCCCTGCCAGTAAAAAAATAATTTTTTTTGCTTTCATTTGTTATTCCTTTGTTAAAACCCATTGAAATGTAGGCTTAGAGCCTAATTTTCTAATCCATGGGGAAATGATTTGCGTTAAATCTTTGATAAGACAGATCTATAGTGAATTTAATTATTGAGTTCAAGGTTTTTGAAGCATATAATTTTTTTTTCCATTTTTTCCTGGAAAAGTTGACAAGCGACCCTTGCTTGTGTATAAAAAAAATTTTATAGGAAATGCAGTTACTATAAATTTTAACCCCCCCATATACATATGAGAAATTATTTTTTAGTTATTCTTGCGATCCTGCTTCTTCTATTATCCATCGATAATGCCTTGGTCAGCTACGAATGGGAAGGCATTCCCTGCTGCCCAACCCAGGCTGCTCCTCCTCCGCATAAATTTTATCTTGGACCTGAATATTTACATGTCAAACGTACACGTGAAGGAGGAACCAAGCAAAACGGCAATCTTTATGGCTTTAGAGGCGGGTATGAAAGAATTAAAAATTGGGGACTATATTGGGGCATGGAAGGACACTGGGCTCAAGGATGCTTGAAAGGGCATTCAGGAGGTAACGACCCTCTTAAATCTACTTTTACTGATAGCCACTTGGAAGGAAGATTAGGGTACACTTTGCAAACACAGCGCTGGTGCCAGCCATCATTCACACCTTTTGCCGGCATAGGTTATTTTTGGGAAAAAAATCGGTACCGCCATCCATCCCCCTTGCATCTGGAATTTCTAACCAGAGCTCCCTATGGTGTATTAGGATTTTTAACCAATGTTGAACTTCCCAGGCAGTTTGCTCTCGGATTAAATTTTAAGGCATGTTTTATGTACGATGCCAAATGCGAAGTCTCGCGTGATCCTGAATTTGGACATACGACATTAAAAATTGGCGACAAGGTTAACTACCGTGTTGAACTCCCACTAACATACCATTTCTGCATTCCTTGCCATGCTTTTGATATGGCTCTGGTGCCTTTTTATGAATCGCGCCATTATGGCCAAAAATTGAGCTATCCTTTTGCATTTCTCGACACTCAGTTGAGAATTTACGGAGTCAACTTACAGTTTATTTATCGCTTATAAAGGAGTGCGCCAGTGCCTCAGAAAACCCTAATTCAGCTATTTGATGCAAAAACGATTGATCAGTTAGTTTGGCCCGCCTCCTCCGATGGCGAATATGCGCGCAAATTTTTAACTCCCCTCATCAAAAATGGCATTCATCACTACATCGAAAATATCAATGCTGAGATGCAAGTGCTGCGCGTCAATAATCGGGTGTTTCCGCTCGTTGTCACGAATAACTGCTACGAGACTTCATATGTATGTTCTCCTTATGGACACTACATTTCATACGCCAGCGAATCCTTGCATTTGATTGAGGGAAAATTCATTAAAGTCCTCACGAAAAATGCTTTGAAAGGCTTTGGCAAAATTTTGAAAGCTGGAAATATTAATCGTGTAGTCTATGTGAATAATTGGCTATTTTCTACAGATATCTATCCAGATGAACTTACGGTCGAAGAAATTAAACTGATCTCTAGCGTTCTGCAAGAAGTATTCCCTTCCCATGCGATTGTATTTAGATCCATGAATAGCTGCACGAATGCGCCTTCTCTAGAAGCTCTTAAAGGCAATGCCTTTGACATGATTGTGAGCAGACAGGTTTTCTTAACGGATACTAAAAATGAAGATGTTTTTAAAACCCGCATTTTTAAAAGCGACCTCAAGCTAATGAGAGAAAGCAACTACGAAATCTTGGATGAAACACAGCTGACAGATGAAGAATACGACAGAGTACTTGCCCTCTATCGAAAGCTATACATTGAAAAACATTCAAGCTTAAATCCCCAACTGACAAGACGTTATCTACAACTTTTTCTTGATGAAGGTTTGATGCACTTTAAAGTCTTAAAAAGAGAAGGTAAAATTGATGGAGTGGTTGGCTATTATTGTCGAAATGGATTAATGACCTCTCCATTTTTTGGTTACGATGATACGCTATCTAATTCAACACAACTCTACCGACTACTTTCAACAGTGTTAACCCTGGAAGCTAAAGAAAAACAGTTTGTCCTTCATCAAAGCTCTGGAGCTTCTTTTTATAAGAAAGTGCGTCGTGCTGAAAGCTATATGGAATATTTAGCTGTCTATACGAATCATCTTTCCTATGGACGTAAGCTTCCATGGATGCTGCTGAAGCATACCATGAATTCAATTGGCATTCCCTTTATGCTAAAGTACTGAGAATGAAATTATTTCTTGTGAAGAGATCAAAAACTTGGGGCAACTTAGAACTTTTGAAGGTATATCTCTTCGTGCGAAAGTCGCTAGATGCCCCCTTTCAAGTTCTTGAGAAAGAATGATTTAACCAAAAAATTCTACCGTAGACACTTTTCATTACGTGGGAAAAGCAAGCATCATTAACCCACAGCCAATATTTATCCCGCATCCTGATCCCCCCATCTCGCTTATTAGATAGGTCAATTATTGTCTCTTTCAATCCAATTAAATTTTCATGAAAAATATTTTTTAATTAAATTAAATAATCGCAATAAATAATTTACAAAAAATATTTTTACATGGTATTGTTTACTTTAATTATTCCTTAATTACACATTAAAATTGCAGGCTTATGAAAAAATTACTAACGCTGATTTTATTAGTTCTTCCTCTATTATGTTTTTCAGATTCAACTTCAACTAGACCTCCCGTTACAATTGTTATTTTTGGTTCTACCGGGGATCTAACAGCTCGAAAACTTTATCCGGCCATCTATAACTTAGCCTTGGAAGAGAAGGAATTAAATGAAAATTTTTCATTAGTGGGGGTTGGACGAAGGAATTTGAGCGCTGAAGAATTACATGATTCCGTTTATGCCTCTCTAGATAAGTTTTCACGTCTTAAACCTTCCGATAAATCGTGGAATTTATTCAAACAACATTTGGTCTATCACAAGGCCGATTTCAGCTTAGAATCCGACTATCTAGGTTTAAAAGAATTACTGGCCCAGCAAGATCAAAAAGCTGGCCGCCCAGGAAACACGATTTTTTACCTCGCTACAGATAGTTCCTACTTTCCTACGATCATCCATAATCTTTACAAGCACGGCCTTGTCGATCAAAATGGTGGTTCGAAATTTTCCCGGGTTATCATCGAAAAACCTTTTGGCGAGGATTTAGATTCCGCTATCGAACTTCAAGCCTTTATTTCACAGTTTCTCGACGAAGAACAAATCTTCCGCATGGATCACTACCTCGGCAAAGAAGGGATGCTCACACTTATGAAATTTCGCTTCCAGGATGCCAAATTTGAATCCTTATTTGATCAAAAATATGTAAGCAATATTCAGATGACTCTAAGTGAAACAATTGGTATTAGCACCAGAGCCAATTTTTATGAGAAAACAGGCCATCTGCGCGATGTTGTGCAAAATCATGCAATGCAACTGCTGGCAATTGCTACAATGGAACCGCCATTAGGACTTAAAGCTGAAGAGATTCTAAAGGAAAAAGCCAAAGTGCTGTATGCTATACGCCCCTATTCTAGTGAAGAGATTGCGCAATATGTGATCCGTGGACAATACAGCTCTGGTATCATCGAGGGTAAACCTGTGATTGGCTACCGCGATGAGAATGGTGTCCCAAAAACTTCACAGATTGAAACCTTTGTGCAAGCCAAGATGTTTATCGACAATGAACGTTGGAGCGGCGTGCCCATCTATATTAAATCAGGTAAACGCCTTCCCCAGCAAACCACTCAAGTGACATTTAATTTAAAAGATAATCCTTTTCAAATTGATGCCATTACGATTGCCATTCAACCCAAAAGCCAAATACTTATCACTCGCGGAGAGATCACAGAAGCTTATGAAATCCAGGCCAGCCCTTGTTTTGCAGGGCGTGAAGCTTACGAGAATCTAATTTTAGCCACTGTCCAAGGAGACCAAAGCCATTTTGTCACCATGGATGAAGTTTTATCCACATGGAGTCTACTCACCCCCGTTTTAAAACACTGGTCAACTACGCCAGAAAATGTGCTTCTATATGAAGCAGGACAGTGGGGACCTGAAGCGGCAGAACAACAGCTTCAGCAAGATGGATTTGAGTGGAAAGTTCTTAATAGTAAAAACAAATAGTTCTAAAGGAATAAAATGAACCTATATAAATACCTACTCATCGCCCTTATCCATTTTGCATCCATTGCAGGACTGCAAGCTGAAGAAGTTGAGAAATTAGTAATTATTGGAGCTGGGGCAGCAGGCTCCTCAGCAGCTATCTTTGGAGCCCAGGCTGATCTCAATCCATTAGTGATCCAGGATGTGGATTGCCAGGCCCAAATGGCATTGATTCACAGTATAGACAACTACCCTGGTGTTTTAGAGGATATTGATGGGTACGAACTCCTACTAAATTTCCGCAAGCAGGCAGATAAATTTGGCGCTCGCTTTATTAAGGAAACCGTAACAAGCGTTGACCTTTCAAGTAAACCTTTCAGAATCGATTTTGCAAGCTCGAAAACAGTTTACGCGGATTCTATCATCATCGCCTCCGGCACAAAGAAAAGATGGACGGACCTTCCCGCTGAAGTTGCCTTGCGCGGTAAGGGTGTGGTCTCTGCGACTTTTTGTAAAGATACAGATTATAGCGGCAAAAATGTTGTCGTCATTGGCGGCGGTCATGCAGCCTTACAGGAAGCCATCCACATTGCAGATCAAGCGCAAAACATCACCATCATCAATCGCGGAGACAAATTTAACGCTTCGAAATTCCATCAAAATGTGGTATTCGAAAAAAGCAATATCAGCGTGCTTTATAATACGGAAGTTGAGGATATTTTGGATGTGACGCAAGATAAAGTGACGGGTGTCATGCTGCGAAACAAACACACCCAGGAAACAGAGTTCAAACCTACCGATATTGTGATCGTTGCCATTGGGAATACGCCTAACTCTGAATTATTCAAAGATCAGCTTGAGTTGACTCCCAATGGAAATATTGTAATCAGGGGCAAAAACTCAGCCACCAGTGTTCCTGGTGTTTTCGCTGCTGGAGACATCACAGATGTGACCTATGGACGTGTAGTTGTGGCAGCGGGATCAGGTGCGATGGCTGCGATTGATGCTGTTCGATACCTCGATAGCCTCAAAGAAGATGAAAAGTAGTAAAAGGACTATCGTCTGATAAATCAGGTGATTGTCTATAATACTTTTTTCTCGATCGAAGCCCAGACATCATTCGCAAAATACCGACTACGCAGCTGACTATAGGAAATCTTCGGATAGACTTTCCAAAATTCTTCTTCAGTATAGGAACAGTAGCTATAGAGCATTTTCCTGCCCTGGAGAAGATCCATTTTTTGATCAATCTCTCGATTGATCTTCAACAGGGGCTGCGCATTTTGCGGAAGACCATAAACACCTATATCCACATAGAGACTATCATTTCCACTATGGGGGGCTAAAATCTGAGGGCAGGAAGTGGCTTTAACTGGACAGAGCCATAAAGGGAAAATCCCCACAAAATCCGTGACCCAATCCACAAATTTCTGCGTATTGCGCAATGGAATAAAGTAGTCCTGAATGATAAAGCGCTCTTCAAACCATTTTTCCGTATCTGCATGGAGCATTTGGTAAAGTTTTCGACTGGGTAACTTCCAATTCAGAAAAGTGCGCGTCAAAATCCCTGGATCTTTCAAAGAAGCAAATTTTTCAATCTGCAAAGGTCCAAACAGCTTTTGACTCCATTCACTTAAACCTAGTCTACCTTCTAAATAATAGCGCGCCAACAGTTCAAAATGCAGCCCATAAGCGGCCATCCAAAACGCTCCCGTATCATGCCGAAAGATGTAGTCGTAGGTACTCATCTTTTCACGCATTGGCTTTTTCTCTAAGCTGGCCTGCCTGACATGCGCGTAATACCAGGGGCTCCAGGGAGCACTTAAGTTCAGCTGAGGCAAATCATCTGCCTCCACCAGCCATCTCCCTTCAATAATTGTGAGAGCATTTTTGGCATACATGATGCCTTCAATAAATTCAGGAGGGTTGATAGTTTGATACAACTCCTTAATTTTATTTAAACCTTCCGAAATACTTGCACATGGATGATAGATGAGCTTGACAAAAGGCAGCGCGGGGATCACTTTCAATTCCACTAAAAGTAAAATGCCTAAAGATCCAAAAGAACCTGAAACACCATGAAAAAGTTCAGGATGATCATCGGGTGTCACCCGCAGGATAGACCCATCCCCTAGCAGCAAATGATACGCCAAACACACATCATGAAACAAGCCATAGCGAAAAGAACTGCTTTCAATCGCAGTGCCATTAATCGCCCCGCCTACGGTGATCCCCTTAAATTCAGGAACCACCGGTACCACAACTCTTTCTTGCAGGGTCAGACGAGTTAATTCATCCATTGGAACTTGAGGTTCAACAATGACCTTCATTCCATGAGGATCGATTTCAATGACGCTATTCAACACATCTAGTCCCAGCTCGTTCCTCCACTTTCGATACACTGAGGAACCGCGCATCATATGGGATTTATTGGAAGAGCGGTCCAAACTCTTTAAATGGCTTGAGTCGCTATTTTGCAGTAGCTTAAAGCGATCCTGAATCCTTTTAACATCTTGTTGATGCTGTTGCAAAGTCTTGAAAGCTAAAGCCATGTTTACACCCTCTATTTAGTCCATTTCCATAAGCTCCAAAGAATCAGCAAAACCACCGGAATTGCAATATCCGTGTAGAGAGGAATGCCGACATTTCCGGATGCATAGTTATTATTTTGCAGCATATCGACAATATGCCCGACTGCGTCCCCTAAGAGCCAGATTGAAACACCAATCACAATCGCTGTCCAAAAATTGCCGCGCAACCAGATGGCCAAGATTCCTAAAACACCGAAAGCCAGGTTCACATTTCCCATTTCATGCTGAAAAGGACAGGTCGGCCATCCTAATTTCTCGGCGACTAACTCGGGTAAAAAGATAAATCCATAGAATGATAAAAAACTGATTAAACCAACGTTAAAGACGATTTGATAGAGGAGAAGCAATTCGATTTTTTCATGAGTATTTCGTTGTTTTTTGCTTAGAGCTAAGTGAATAAAATACGCGATAAAGCTGCCAAAAAATAATACTAAAATGATACCCATTTTATCCCCCTGTTAATTTAATTTAATTATTCAATTATTTTTATAATTATCAAGCTAATTTAAATAATTTAACCTCTCAATTAAATATCAGAAGTTTGAAAACAAAAAATAGATCTCTTTATAAAAATAAATGTTTATGCTAAAATCTTCTAAAAAAAGGAGAACGATGATGGATTGTACACCTAGCGCAACTAGTCCCTCTCTGCAATTTCTTCCTAATGAAGTCACTCAGTCGATTTTATCTTATGTTGCTAATGATAAACAACATTCTCCGCGGGTGCGCTTAGTGTGCCAGCTGTGGAATACCCTAGTCCTTGAATTACGAAGCCATGAGCTCAATCGCCGCTCTCTTTCAAAATTGTTTAAACTTAGCAAAAAAAATTATTCCTGTCTCACACGCACACTTTCAGAATTTAACCAACAAAGTTATGCCTATTTAACTCGAATGCCTTCGATCTCCCCCTTTTTTTTGAAAGCATTTTTTGCGAAACTTTCAGAGTGCACCCATCAAGACATGATCGCTAATATCCGACTCCTATTAAAAGAGTGGAAAACTTTATCGACTTCAAATCCCCTTGCTTTAAAGGAACTTACGTTCTCGCTCTATAACCATGAAGCCTGTCCGAAAGCCATCCGGTTTTCTCTGACAGAATTTATTTTAGCTGAATTTGGAGATGCAGCTCCATTTCCTTCATCTTCTGAAAAACCCTCGGCGGAAATCATCCTCGAAACCCTTCCAGAGTTTAGATATCAAGAAGTTTCAAAAGAAATCATGGAAGAAGTTGAAGTTGGACAAGATCATCAATTTGCGGTCAACGAACTTGTAATTGTCAATGAGAAAGGAGATTTATATCGCGGTGCAACGACATTGTTTTACGGAGTCGTTATGGGGCCGCACGGGAAAAATGGCTATGATATCATGATCTTCCACAAACCAAATGGACAACAAGCCTTAGTTTTAAAAGTCACACGTTTAATAGGAAAAATACCCAACAATTCTATTATTAAAAATTACATACCAAGAATTTTTAAAAATTAATTATAATTAATTTCTACTAATGCTATAATTAATTTAGAAACAGTTTCTTAAAATTATTTTTATGGTAATTTTATGGAAAATCTTGGGCCCCCAGATACTGGCTTTAGAGCATCACTCCCTTTATTTGAAAAATTATTTGGATTTTCGCAGTTAAAGAAAAATGAAATCCTGGACGTAACAACTGATGGGAAAGTTATTAAAACCCGGAAAAATCTCCTCAAAGCTCCTTCCCGTGAAGAATTTGTTTCAGAATTAGCTCGAACTGAAAAAACCATTCAAATTTTTTCTCAAGTGACTTCACTTTTGCAAGGAAGTCGAGTCAAACACCCTGATAAACAGGTTGTCAAAGCTGCGAAAAAAATTTATAAAATGGCGACTAAAAACTTAGATAAGGGGGATCGGCAAGAACTGTCCAAAGAGATAAAATCGTTCATTGACGCTCAAATGACTTCTTCGTTGAAATCGAGCCATTTGAATTTAGAAGACCACCAAAAGAAAGAAGAGGAAGCTATTGAAAAAAGAATCAGGTTTGAATTGTATGAAAAATTAGCTGCAGTCGAAGGAACAGGACCAGTAGCAATCAGGCATATCTTAGCATCCATGAAAGGAGAAAGTGATATTCCTAGTTCTTTCGGAGGAGATTTCGATCGCTACTCCTCTGCTGGTAAAATCAAGCTTCTCGACGAAAGCGGTGATGATTTAATGGCCGCCCTCCCCCCACTTCAACTTCCTGATAGTCTGTCAGCCAAGGAAATTCAACAGGAAAAACTTAAACAACAATTTGGCAGTACGTTGGATGTTTTTCTAGACTATCTTTGCTCAGCTAAAGATCCCGGAAATGAAAGCGTTCGTGAGCAAGCCAATGAAATTCGAGATGCTTGGTTAGCTTTAAGTTCAGCACCAGGTGGGAATTTAAGTGACAGAATCCAAAGTTTCTTTACAGATTTACGCGCAGGTAAAATTGGGGATGGACAAGGGCGCGACGTGTCCAACCTAATGATAGGCATCTATCAAAATGTGCATATGGGCCTTGCGAAATCCATTTATATGAATTTAAAGCAAATTGAAGCACCCCAAGGCGTCTCCAACCAGGTAAAATTCCGTTCACATGATGCATTTATCACATTTCAACTCCATCCGGAAGGCAGGGTTCAAATTACCCATGAAATGCGAATGATTAATAAAGACCACCAAGAAATGTCCCCCCGCAGCAGTACCGATAATTCTTATGAAACTGAATGCCGTTATGAAATAACCGCTCATCATGAGATGGAAGCGCATGTTTCGAATTTGGATGAATGGACAACGACTGTGAGAGTAGGAATTGGGATACTTCCTGAAAATGAGCAAACCAAAGACCCCCAAACTAAGTTATTTCTGAATGAAGTAGAACGTTTTTTTGAGATTGCCGGCTATAATCCGTACTACTATGAACGTTCGAAGAAAGTGATTGTGTAGTACACAAGGGGAATTGCATTCTATAAGCTTATAAAATGCAATTCAAATTCAACTATTTGCAGCGGCAATCATCTTCACATGTGCAGCTGTATTTACACTGGCGATTTTCCTCGCATTCGGCTTTAGCTAAACATCCACAATGCTTTTCCTGAGTGCAGGTACAATTCTGGCAACTGCAATTATTCATATTTGGCGCAGCTGAAAGGCCACTAACCGCCATGAATGAAGCTAATAGAGCAAGTAACGACTTCATAATTTCTCCTTTTTAAGTTCATTCAAATCTTTTTCTTGAAGCTCACCGATTTTCTTTCTTCCTGGTAAGGTTCATGTCTGCAGCATATTTCTGCCACACATACCTTTTCAACCTATTCCATACCCGGGTATGGTATAGGTTCTGCCCGAATACTGTCAATTCACAAGATTTGTATCAAGTAAACCAACTCTAGTTTTTATGAAAAGGATCGAAGGGATCATACCCCTCTTTCATCACATATAAAGCACGTGTTTGATTTCGTGTAGGATGGTAGACCACAAGAGACCGATCTGGCAAAACAGCACTCAGACTTATATTTTGTAATATATTGCTTCCAGCCGTAATAAAAAGCGCTTCTTCAGCCTGCCAAGGGTTTACAAAATAGCCATTGTTTTCAAAGCCATATGGAGTCGTATCAAGGAGTACTATGCCGTTATCTAAATAATAGTAATACCCTATCAGAAAATCATTTTCATCAAAATGTGGAACACTCACGGTTTGGATGGTACCAAGCGGCTCATGCTGGCTATCCATTTCATTTGAACATACTTTGTGGGGAGTATCGGAATTTGCACTCAAATTAGTTATTACAAATAACGTTAAAACAACAAAATTGAATAAATATTTAGTCACAATAATCACCTTATTTAATTTAGAGGTCCATTATTACATTTTATTTTTTTTAAATAAAGCAAGAATTTTACAAATACGCATCATCATGAAAAAATTTTTACTTGTTTTAACAAAAGCCAGTTTTACACAAAATCAATTATAAATTGCTGTTTTTTTGGTAGATCAAAATGACTATTTTCTTTTATAATTCCGCTTCCTTAGGACCCCCTTGAGGGTTAGCCATAGATTTGATCTTCCAACGCGCTATCATTGTTGGAGACCCCATGCAAATTGAACCTATTGTTCTATTACCCAGCGACCTCACTCGGAATATCTGTAAACAATTTGGGGTTGGCCCCAATTTATTTAATGCACCAGATGCATCCGTTCAAACTTTGGCTGATAGCATAACACCCTATTTTACTGAGCTTGAAAGCAAAGATGGGAGTCGCTCTGTGGGAATCCCTTTGCTCGTACATAGACGCTGTAGTGAACCCATGTTTAGCATTGCTAATGCCGTTGCCTATGATCATTTAATGGTGCACGCAAAGCATTCTGGCAAATCTTCCATCCGTGAGTGCCTTGGCCCCTCCACTTGGTTTGACATCAGCGACCAAGCTGAAGATAAATGGTGCCCGGAAGAAGGGGAAAAATTGCTTGAGCTGTTACTCAAGCTTAGAACTAAAACAGCCCCACCAGATTTATTTATTGTGACCCCGTTTACTACAGTTGGGGATCGGGTTCGTAAACTAATAAATGAAAGCCATATTCTGCAATCTTGGGGAGTACAGGAGGACTATAGATGGCTTTTTGAAAGAGTTGGGACGATTCATACGATGCAAGGACGTGAAGCTGAGGCGGTCATTGTCGTCTTAGGAGCACCATCCAAAGAACAAAATGGAGCACGCCATTGGGCCGGATCAAAACCAAACTTGCTGAATGTCGCTGTCACACGTGCAAAAGAAGTTATTTATGTCATTGGCAATAAAACGCAATGGTCTGAAGCTGGTGTGTTTAGAGAATTATCGGAATCGATCAGATGAAAGGATTATTTTAGAAAAAGTTGAAAAAAACCTAGCATTTGTTCACTATCCAAATCTTTAATTAAACCCTACACGCATGGTGAACGATGAAATCTTATAGACGCTTCTTATCGCTGTTAGTCATTACATGTACTTTATCCAATGCTTCTCTTTTAGCTTCTGAAACACTTCTTGATTTTTCTGATATCGAAGAAAAAGATGCCGAAATGGTCTCTTCTTTGGCGGCTCTTGCTAGAAATGAAGCAGCCACCGAAGCCTATGAATTCACTTATGAAGGACAAGAATTTATCGTCTATCCCCATGTGTATTCCCCGAAGATTTTTCCTTCGACATTTTTTTATATTAACTACATGGATATTACTCCCGGTCAATCCTTCCTGGAAATAGGTTCGGGCACAGGCATTTTGGCCCTTACGGCTGCTTTAAGAGGGGCAAATCCGGTTGTAGCTACAGATCTCAGCCCGATTGCGGTTGCCAATACTACTGAAAACATCCATCGCTATGGACTGAATGAGGTCATAGACGCACGTGAAGGAAGTGTCTTTGATCCGATAAAAGAAGGAGAGACCTTCGATACCATTCTATGGAATGTTCCTTACATGCATATCGACAAAACAGATCTATCCCCGATTGAAATGGCTCTTTATGATCCTTGCTATAAAGCTTTGACTCGTTTTTTTGCGGAAGCAAAAAAATATCTAAAACCTAATGGAAAACTCTGGTTTGGTTCTTCTGCCACACATATGCATCAAGATGTACTGCAAAAATTGGTCGATACCTATGGATGGTCACTGAGAGTGATTGCCGAAAAAACGGTAACTTTGCCTCCTATTGAAGGCGGAGCACCTGCTATCAACGTGCAATTATGTGAAGCTATGCCTATTCCAAGTTAACTTAGAATATGCTCCACCACCCCTCTTCCGTTTAAAATCGGAAGAGGATGAAATTTGAACAGACTCAAAAAAGCCAAGATGTTGTTAGACCACACTTTCAAAGCTCTCCTAGATGTATAGCCATAGTGTTCCTTCTTCTTGACTTCCGGATAATAGCGACATTCCAAAGAATAACGCAACCAATCAAATCTCAACAGGTCAATTTCCTTGGCTTGAAAATCGAAATGCCATTTTCTAGTGACTAGTGGATATTCTGAATCTTATGTTTGAATAGGAAAAAGGCAGAAAATAAAAAACCCTTTCAAGGAAACCTTGAAAGGGATAATTGCTTTTTTAGCTTAGCGGCAGCCGGGCTTGAACCGACGACACACGGATTATGATTCCGTTGCTCTACCGACTGAGCTATACCGCCAAAAAAATAGCGGGGGAAGGATTCGAACCTCCGGCCTTTGGGTTATGAGCCCAACGAGCTAACCCCTGCTCCACCCCGCG